>JAYSSX010000379.1:0-1716 GCA_043720315.1 Pseudobdellovibrionaceae bacterium
GTTTTGATTGGGACTACATGCCGGAAAATACCAGCGTTACTTTCAACCCTGGCCAGCAATTCGCAAAAGTTAAAGTTTTTCTTTCAACAAATATCAGACGCGCAACAGTTCCAACAACAATTCCTGCAGTTAATCCGAACGGGCCGCCTTCACCACGTGGTGAAGCAAATCGCATCATGACTTTTAGATTAGAATCAGTCACTGGTGAAGGTGTACTTGGTGCTAATATCAACGGTTCCGTCATCGTCATGAAAAACAATAATCCAGTTCCACCAGCTGCTCCTATCGGTGAACCTTCGATTCCACGTTACCAGGATATGATGTCGTCCAGCGGAGTTTTACAATTGCACTGCGTGCGTTGCCATAACTCAGACAAAATGGCTGGTGACTACGATATGACTAACTTCGAATTGATGGTTAAAAACGGGGTATTAAAACCAAGATTTCCGGCACCACAAAGTGAAATGTATACTCGGATGTCGAAAGACTTCGGTAACTTAGCTAAGCCTATGCCACAAGATGGTTTTATGACATCGGATAAAGTCGACATCGTGAAACGATGGATCGAAGCAGGCGCTCCGAACAACTAATTTTATGACTTATAAGGAACGTTTATGAAATCAAAATTATTAAAAAAAGAAGCAGTGATCATCCTACTGTCGGCTCTTCTCCTCAGTTTAGGTTTCCAAAACTGTTCGCAGTTAGGATCCAGCGATGCGAAAAGTTCTCAATCCACGAAAGCTGGCTTCTCTGAACAAGATCTTATGCTGCAAAAATCGTTGCTGATCTTACAAACGAACTGTGCTTCTTGTCATAATAGTGAAATCAAAACTAATGGCGTTAACGTAACATCGCTTGATGAAATGCTATCTGTCGGAGTTATTGTGGTTAATGAACCAATTCTTTCGCCGTTAATGCAGGTTTTACTAAACCCAACTGTGGCAGAACACGGTACACTGAAACAAAAAGATTTAAATACTTTAACTCAGTGGATCTCCGAAGGCTTTAAAGATGGCGCAACGGGCGGAGAAGTCGTTGGTGCGGTACCAATACCTTTAGGACCCAGTTGGAAAAGTTTAAATCAAAATATAATTTCACGTCGGTGTACGGGTTGTCATAACAGCGTGACATTATCTGGTGGCCGTAGTTTTACAACATATGCGGGAGTTCGCGCTATTATTACTCCGGCGCAACCGAATCAAAGTTTATTCTATCAACGAATCGCTGGTTTACCGCGGGCTAACGGAACAATTGGTGCGATTATGCCTTTGGGTCGCGCGCCATTGACGCCGGATGAACTTGCAGCGTTTTCTGCATGGATCACAGCTGGTGCTAACGAAAATTAATTCAATACTTGCAATTTTCTTAGCGGTGTTAAAATAGTTTTCTATCACCGCTTAAGCTATCTGATAACGAAATCGCAAAATACGCCCACATCGCCGTACTGACATCAAAGTAAGCCCATACTAAACAGACAGCTGTCCATTTCATTTTACTTATCGCCGCAAATAAAGCGAATACACCCATTGCAAATCCAAAACCTGTGTTCTCTGAAAATGCCGGTGTCAGTACGACGCCGATCGCGGATCCAATTAATAATGACGGAACAAATTCACCGCCGATAAATCCCAAGGTTACACAAAGTGTCGTCAACAAAGTTTTAATCAATATAAAGTCATAAGAAATTTTTCCAGATTGGATTAATGCAAACTGCGG
>JAYSSX010000380.1:0-8481 GCA_043720315.1 Pseudobdellovibrionaceae bacterium
TTGGTAGGTTGATAGGCATGATAAACAATGTTTCCATCTCGACTAAAAATAAGTTTGTCGCCGGTGAAAAAAGGTTGGTCCTCTTCTGCCGCTGTATTAATGATACTCGGTAAGGTATCTTTGACCCAAGTTCCCGTCGGAAATGTACCAGAGGTTAAACGATATACCGATAAGTCTTTTGTGACATCTTCATCGTCAGTCCAAATAGAATTTATGAGTCCGTTAGAATCATAGTATAAATGTGGGTTTCCTTGTGTATTCAAATGCGAGGTAAAATTTATCGGGGTAATTGTTGGCGTGATTGTATCGAACATATCCCCGGAAAAGGCTGACCCATAGGTAACACTTCCTAACGAAGTATTTTGCCCAAATGTAATGGTTCCGGAATAAATATCAGCTCTATCATCACCCAAATTATTTAAATAATTGTTCCAGGCTACGGCAAAAAGCCCGGTGCCGTCCCCATTCATTTTAAATGAAAGTCCAAACGGACCTGAAGCTCCTTTGGGGTCATTAAAAGCCAAAGTGAATGGTTCCGCAAACGTACCATCAGATTGCCTTTTAAAACCGTAAAACATAGTTGGCGGGGCCATCAAACCATTGGCAACACCGGCCATGACTACACCAGGTAGATGGCGAATTTTTCCATTATTTATAGCTTGGGATTGAAAGTTTGGTCTTTGATAGTTATTATATGGACCTATCGTTGAGAATATTAAGTCACTATTAGTCCGTCCATCACAGGTATTCAAATCATAACCCAAAGTGTAACTTCCCGAAGAGCAAATAGTCTGAATATTAAATAATCCAGAAAAATAAATAGGGCCATACTGAACAAATAAATAAGAGCCATCAGGGGTTATTGTGACGCCGTCCTCATAACCTTCGGTGTTAACATAGTCTCCCGGAATGGTCATCGGTTGCCCAACACCTGTTGCGTAGGAATCTAGGACGACAGCCTTGCGTGTGATAGAAACTCCATTTGCTGTCACAATAACTGGATAAATACCGGTTTCAGTAGGGGTGACCGTAAAAGTGTAAGTGCCGTTATTTTGGTCGATGATTGCTGAAGCCGTACCTTTCGAAACACTTAATCCCAAGGTCAAGCCGGCTTTAGCGACACTATTTACCTTTACGGTAACGTCAACCTGAAAAGGATCTAATCCCGCCTGCGGTAACCTTGTCATCACCAAACTTAATGTTGTCGTTGAAACTGGAATGGGAGGTTTTGATGAATTTGAAGACGAACAAGAAAGAAGAAAATACAAAAAAAACAGAGGTATAATTTTAATAAATTGCGCCATGTAGTCTTACTCAATCTCGTGCGATAAAGGTCTTCGCGGAGCCCTAAAATAAGTTCGCGGTGACAAATCCAACAAGTCTGCGATTTTAGTCATGTAGACACAAGCATATCGATCAACCTGGTAGGCGAAGAAACTTTCTTCGTTACCAGCACGCATTAGCTGACCCCAATTTTCATTGTATAACGCCAATTGTTTTTTAATTAAAGTACTTATTTGCCCATCAATTTCTGAAATCTGTTTTTGCAAAGTGTCTACTTTGCCTTCATCTAAGGAAGACTTGTTAAAGACTTTCTCAGTCATGATTGCAGTAAGCTCGTCCTCTAAGGGTTCTTTTCGCTTCATTAGCGATTCAATTTCCTGATTAAGAGGTTGGGCTTTTTTATTGCTGACGACTTCCTTATTTAGCTCTTCAATAACCATAGCCGTTCTCCAGCCGCAGTCTTTTTTGAGTCTTAGGATATCTCCGTAAATGTGGTCGCCAATATATAAAATCTCGTCACCTTCTAAATTTAAATCTTCGGTAAATGCATTTGCGCCGCCACCTTGGTAAATCCCAGGATGCAATTTTTCGTTTAGGTTTGTCATTGATCCGTCGTTGGGGTTAACGACTAGGTATTTTAAATTGTCAGTAAAGAACCTAGGTTTTTGTGCACTTGTGATAACGATTTCGAAAAGTTCCTGCCAAGACTTATTTTCCTTTAAAAAAGGATTGATCGCATAGTCCAATAGCAATTTTGTATAGTGAAAGTCAGAGTTAGTTAAAACAAAGATTTTCTTTCCATGCTTCTTAAATTTTTCTAATCCGGCAACAGTTTCGGGATCTTTGATAATAAAACGGGCTAAATCCTGTTTTACGATGTCTTTCAGTGATCCATCGCGATGAGCTTCATCCAAAACATAAAGTACGTCGTCGGCAATCACCGCGAAGTCGGGATATGTATTTACCTTGTCATTCATCTTTAACTCTACGATTTGCGAAAATAATGTCGCTAACGATAATGAGAAAGTAGTATCAACAGCCAAATAATTAGTGTCGACCAAATCAATGTAAGTACTCTTATAAATCTTCTGTTGCGACTTAAAATCCAAAGGTTTCAATCCTTGGAAGCTGGCGCGAATCGCACTATGACGATTGAGTTTTAAAAGGTTTCCCTTTTTTCGATCGATCACCAAACCACGGATCACCAGATTGTAATCAAAATGTAGGGCCCGAATCGTTTCAGGATAGTTCCGGCCTTTAATTAATTTTTCTTTCATTATGCTATGGGAAAGGCGTTCGAATTCCTCACTTTGATATCGAATCAAAGTGTGATCCATGTCCAGTCCAATATATTTAATGCGCTTCAGATTGAGGGTTCTATTAACAAAAACATTTGTATGCATATTTTAGATTTCTGTTGGCAAATGATGTTCATTCCAAAGAATCATTCCACCTTTTAAATTGTAAACATTTTTATAGCCTTCGGACAAAGCAAATGCGGCTGCACGGGCTGAACGTGCTCCACTTCGACAAACAAAAACAATCGCCTTATCTTTTGGTAAAGAAGAAAGGTTTTCCGGAACTGTTTCTAAAACCATTAATTGGGCACCGGGGATGTGGCCCAGTTCTCCGACGAATTCATCGGGCTGTCTCACATCAACTAGAACAACATTGTTTCTTTTTTTGTTAAGTTCGATAGGATCAATATCAAAGACACCTTCGTAATGTAAATTTTCTTCTTTGCTTTCAAATTGAGCCATATTTTCCTGCTTTTGATTAATAAATTCTTGATTATTATCGGTTAACATTGTGCCTCCTGCACTTTAAAGAGTCTTAATAATTACCATGGTTTAGCAAATTTTTAAAGTCTTGTAGGCTGCGCGCCGCAGCGGCCAAAGTAGCCAGTTACAGTTAACGTTAATTTTGAATGTAATCAACACTTAAAAAGGATAAAAATGTGGGATGCCCTTAACAAACGAAGAAACACTCTCACCAGAACAATTAAACGCCCTTAAGCTTTTACAAAGTGGCGAGAATGTTTTTTTAACCGGCGGCGCCGGCAGTGGGAAAAGTTTTCTGATCCGACATTTTTTCAAACAATCCGATCCCAAAAAAATGCCTTTGTTAGCCAGCACTGGTGCCGCTGCCGTTTTAGTGGGTGGTCGAACTTTTCATAGTTTTTTTGGTTTGGGAATTATGGAAGGTGGGGCCGAGAAGGCCTTTGATCGGGGTTCGCGGGATGGGAAACTTATTAAACGCCTCCGCGAAGTTGATGGCATTATCATCGACGAAATTTCGATGATTCCTGCTAGTGCTTTTGAAACGGCGGAACGATTGGCCCGATGGGCAAAAAACAATGATCATCCCTGGGGTGGTCTTCGAGTTATTGCTGTGGGTGATTTTATGCAATTGCCTCCTGTGGCCAAATACGGACAAAAACGGGAGTGGTGTTTTCAATCAGAAATTTGGCAAAAAAGTGGATTTCAAGTTTGCCAGCTGACCCATAATCAGCGCGTTCATGATGATCAGTTTTTGGATATCTTAGCTGATATTCGTTACGGACAAGTGACACAAAAAGTAAGAAATTTTTTAGAGAGCCGATTAAGAGAAGACGATGATGATGATTCTGCAACTAGGTTATTTCCAAGGCGGGATCAGGCCGAATTTTTTAATCAAAAGGAACTGGCTAAAATTCCAAAAGAAGCCGAAGAAATTTATACCATTTATTTTGGTGAAGAAAAAAAAGTTGAGATATTAAAAAAGACAGCGCCAGTGCCGGAAACTTTGATTCTAAAACCAACTTGTCGGGTGATGTTTTTGCAAAACGATCCGAACAAAAGATGGGTCAATGGAACCCGAGGAACTGTAGAAGAAATTCTTTCTGATAAAATTATTGTGACGAAAGACAATGGCCGAACTGTCCAAGTGGACAAAACTCAGTTTGCGATGCAAGATGCCGATGGTGAAGTGGTCGCTAGTGCCATGAACTTTCCGTTAACCTTGGCTTATGCGACGACCATCCATAAGGCGCAGGGGGCCACCCTCGAAGAACTTTGGGTAGATTTAACAAAACTTTGGGAACCTGGGCACGCCTACGTTGCTTTAAGCCGCTTACAGGATGGCAAAGGTTTAAAATTGTTAGGTTGGTCAAAAAATTCCTTCATTGTTGACCCTCAGGTAGTTGATTTTTATGAAGGAAATTGAGAGTTTGTTTCTATGAAAAAATCAGGAGATGAAAACATGGCAAGTGCTGCAGACGTACCCCCAAATCCATTGGGATTAAATGGCGTGGATTTTATTGAATACACAGGGACTGACCTGCAACTTTTTGAAACTTTGTTTCAGAAATATGGTTTCAAGCAGGTTTCTGAAATTCCTGGAAAGAATATTAAATTATTTAGACAAAATGATATTAACTGCATTTTAAATGGCGAACCCGGAACTTTTGCGGTCACCTTTAACAAGGTACACGGTCCATCGATTTGCTCGACAGGTTTTCGCGTAAAAGATGCTGAATTTGCGTTTAATGAAACGGTTCGTCGCGGGGCTAAACCATACATGGGTTCTCATACCGAAAAGGGAGCCACTCCGTTTCCGGCTATCTATGGTATCGGGGATTCTTTAGTTTATTTTATTGACGAAAAAAATCGAAATAAACTTTATACCGAATTATTTAAAATTAAACCTGAAGATATGAAACCTGCAGGCCTAGGTTTAAATTTTGTGGATCATTTTACAAATAACGTACCTGTTGGCGAAATGCAAAAGTGGTGCGATTTCTATAAACAGGTTTTTGGATTTAGAGAAACTCGATATTTTAACATCAAGGGCGCGCAAACTGGATTAATTTCTAAAGTGATGCGTTCGCCATGTAATTTATTTGCAGTTCCGATCAATGAACCTGCAGATAAAAAATCTCAGATTCAAGAGTATCTTGATCAATACAAGGGATCAGGAATTCAGCATGTGGCCTTTACGACTGACCACATTGTGAATTCGTTACTTCAGTTGAAAGATAATAAAAACGAATTTTTAAGTTCACCACCTGACACTTATTATGGCATGTTGAAAGACCGCCTTCCGAATGTAAAAGAAGACATCGAAACTTTAAAGAAAAACGCAATTTTGGTAGATGGCGATCACGACGGTTACTTGCTACAAATTTTTAGTAAAAATATTATCGGACCAATCTTTTTTGAAATCATTCAGCGACGCGGTCACGATGGCTTTGGTGACGGAAATTTCCAAGCCCTCTTTGATGCCATTGAACGCGATCAAAAAGAGCGAGGATATCTATAATGCATCAGTATTCACAGGGGAAGTCGACTACTCAGGGTCACAAAGGAATTCCGGAAGGACACTTTGAAGAAGAACAAGGCCGTAAAGGTTTTTTTGGTCCCGTAAGTCACTTGATTAAACCGCAGCCAAGCACTCGTTGGACCGAGATCGATGGTCCACTACGTCCGCATTTATTTGATCTGGTAAAAATGGATCATGCTTACGGTCAATGGAAGCGTTTGATGTTTAATTCTGAATGTGTCATTTACAATTTTTGGGCAGAGAAAATTTCGGCTACTGATTTACAAGGATTCCGCAATGCAGACGGGGAAACTTTATATTTTTGCCACAGCGGTGAAGGGCAAATCCTGACTGAATATGGATTATTGAAATACAAAAAAGGTAGTTATGTATTAATGCCAAAGGGCTGCACCCATACCTTATTGCCGAAAGAAAAAACCCAATTTTTTATTATTGAATCACGCACAAGTCTATTTGAAGAACCAGCGCGCGGTATGGTCGGAAGAAATGCTTTTTATGATCCCGCTTCTTTCGGAAAGCCAGATTTAGAAGAAATGCATGCGGTAAAAAAGACCGGGAACTACGTTGCAAAGTCGGTAAAGATTAAAAAATTAGATACCTTCACAACTTTTAAATACGAAGAATGCGTTTTTGATACTGTAGGTTGGAAAGGTGATTTTTATCCGCTGACTTTACATGTTGATGACTTGATGCCTATCATGAGTCACCGAGTGCATTTACCACCAAGTGTTCACACCACTTTTGTTTCTAGAAATTTTGTAGTTTGCACGTTTTTACCTCGACTCATTGAAACTGATGCCGATGCCTTAAAAGTTCCTTTTTATCATCAGAATATCGATTATGATGAAGTCCTATTTTACCACGACGGAAATTTTTTTAGTCGCGACAATTTGCATGCAGGTATGCTTAGTTTGCATCCGGCTGGATTTCCCCACGGACCGCATCCTAAGGCCGTGAAAAGTATCAATACAAAAACCAAAACCGATGAATACGCAGTCATGATTGATTCAGTCGTGCCATTTCAGATTGATCCTGAATTTGAAAAAGTAGAACTGAAAGAGTATTGGCAGTCTTGGAAGGGTTAAACCAAAGTCTTGCCATCGGGTCCTTTAAACCAGGCGACATTTTAACGGGACGCCAGGCCATGCTACTGGCAATTCAGGAATCGCAAAAAGGTTGGGGTTTTGTATCGCCAAATCCTATGGTTGGCTGCGTGATTTTAGATTCGCAGTCGCGGTTATTGGCTTCAGGATATCACGCCAAATATGGCGGCCCACATGCTGAAATCAATGCAATCGAAAAAGTGCCAGGCCTTTTTAATTACAATAAACCGCAGATTAAAGGGCCTGGCACTTTTTCGTGGGGGGATGCGCTCAAAGACGCTACTGTTTACGTCACCCTAGAGCCATGTGCGCATCAAGGGAAAACGGGTTCCTGTGCCGTGGCGCTTTCGAAACTTCCCATTAAAAAAGTCTATTTTGGCCTGATAGATCCAAATCCTTTGGTCAGTGGAAGGGGCAAACAGATACTTCGCGATAACGGAATCGAATGCGAAGTTTACCAGGATAGCGACCCTGAATTTCAAAAACAACTGACTTTAGATTTGGAATTCAGCTGCGAACACTTTCTGAAAAATATCCGGCAGCAAAAACCTTTTGTTGCGTTGAAAGTTGCGACATCGATTGATGGTCAACTGGCGGCAAGTGATGGAAGTAGTCGCTGGATTACCGACGAGGAGGCAAGACTACACGTACATTACTTGCGCGCCGGTTATGATGCGATTTTAACGGGTTCAGGTACTTTACTGGCTGATGATCCGCAACTGACTATCCGTCATCCCCAGTTTCCAGAATTGAAATCTAAAAAGGTAGTCTTGTTGGACCGAAAAGGGGTTTTGAACAGCCGCTTGGACTGGAAACTACTTAAAGAGCATAGCCCCGAGAACATTTTATGGTTCACAAGTTTAAATGAATCTGAATTAAATCCAGGACTAAAGGTCAGGCCGCTGTCTTATGTGGGTGATGATCTTAATAAAATTTTAACGGAAATTTGGCTGTTGGGCATCAAATCTGTCTTTATTGAGTGTGGACCTAAATTATTGAATTCATTTATTAAAGCATTAACTTTTGATCGTTTATATTTATTTCAGGCACCTATAATTTTAGGTGCAAAAAGTGGATATTCTTGGACAACTCAGGTTACAATGGCTTCAATGGAACAAAGGCTTAACCTGCAAACACAGGCCATTAAGACTTTTAAAAGGTCAGTTGGCGGAGTTGATTTGTTCACATCGTGTAGCAAGCTCTAGCCCTCCGAGGGGCGAAGATACAATGAAGGAATTAGGGATTTAAAAATATGGAAAGCGATAGTAGTCGCGCGACTCAACTGACCGAAACGACGGATACAAAAAAGTCTTCCGGCCGCAAAAATCAAAAAAAATCAGAAAAAAACAAGGTCGGCCCGCGTGTCGCACCTAACTCGGATTTTTCTAAAACCGATGAAAAAGATATGATTTTTCAAGGTCAGATCATTGACCAAATTGTTGATCAAGTTAAAATTGCCGAACCTTTAGAAGCCATTGTTGATACTCTAAAGACAGAATGGTCTTTATTTTGGGACAGTCTATTGGGTGACCATGAACAAGATCCCTTTGATTCTTCTGAAGTTCAAAAGTTGAGCCTGGACCAATTAAAAGAGATTTCTAAGTCTTTAAGTTCTGAAAAAAAGAAAATCAATTTAGAGTTAGAAAAAATTAACAAGTCTATAGAAGCCAGCACCACTAAATTAGAAAATCTGAAGTTAGTGTATGGTGATCTTGAAGAGACATTGGATAATTTGCAGATGTTGTCTTCTGAAGGCGATCTTCTGAATCAAAAG
>JAYSSX010000381.1:0-8045 GCA_043720315.1 Pseudobdellovibrionaceae bacterium
AACTGAACAATTTCCAAAGCCTTACTAAATCCCTCACCCGGGCCAAAAGTTCGCTGCGTCGGCCTTTCCCCGTTTTTTTGTTCGGGTTTGCCCCGCCCATTCAGCAGTTCCTCAATCGAAGCTGCTTGATCCGGGTCTAAATGGTAGTCTTCAAAATGCTGCAGAACCCGAGCCCTAAATCGTGTTGGAGCCGATGGATCTGAACCTAATAAACTAAATAAAAAATTGTAGGCAATAGTGCCTGCTAGTTTTTCTTCAGTCAAAATACTAAAGATGGCCTCTTGAGTCTCCCACACCTGCATGGGAGTCGAAGTAAACTCAGGAACCTGAGGCGAAAATAAGGAAATGTTCTGGAAAGCAAAAGAAACCATCGCCTTCACGTCGCCCGGATTAAAGTCTGACAAGCTTTTTTCAGCTTTCGCAACGCTCATACTTGTTAAAATGGTCGTAGTTAAAAAGAATAGAAAAGCAGAACCCAGTGTTTTTTGTATAAGTTTTTTCATGATAAAATGTTCGGTCAGAAAACCAAATTTCGTAGTCTAGAATCAAACAGCTTGTCCTCAAGGTGAAAACAAGCCGTCTGCCATGTAAAACTTTTTGTCAGGTCCGATAAAAAATGCAGGACCTTTTTTTAGTCATACCAATTGTGAAAAATATTGGTATAACGATGATGTTTTAAATAACAGGGGGAAAAATGAAGAAGATATTAATGACCGTTTTACTATTTGCATCGTTCAACGTACAGGCAGAAGTAAAACACAAAATCGAAAACCTTAATCGAATCAATTTTGACAGCAAAACTTTAGAAGTCGAGTACCAAATTGGCGGCGGTTGCGAATCGCACACTACAGAAATAGAATTGGTTGCCGTACCAACCGAAAGCAAAAATATCGCAAATCTAAGAGTTGATATTTATGATGTAACTCCGAAAGAAGATTTTTGCGAAGCCCTGCTTTATCAAACGGCCAGTGTAAATTTGCAGGTGAAATTGAAGGAGTTGTTAAAAGCAGATCCTAATAACGACATTTATTACGCGGAATTATTATTACCTAAAGTAAGATTGAATCCGGCTAGTTTACTTCCGTTTTAATAACTGACCTTTCATATTATAGAATTTCCAAAAAGGACGCCAGATCGGCGTCCTTTTTTATTACACCAGCTTAATTGCATTTTCGTTTCATCTTGAGACAACCGAATCAATTAAGAACGCTTTTTATGTTAAATTGAGAAGCTTTTGAAATAAATTATGTAGAACTTCTTACTTTTGATAAACTGTATGGACAGTACGTAAGGAGGTTTTAGTGAAAAGACAAGTCGAACGAAAGACAATTTGTCTTGCTGACCCTGCGCCCGAGTAGCGCTGCCGGCAAGTAAAAAGAAAATCACAAAAAATTTCAATAGGAGGATTATAGACGAATATTAGGTTCTAATATCGTCCTTCCTTTGCCAAGGGCAAACCCGGGGAAACGCGGGGGCGCAAAACTACAGGGGCTAAGCCATATTAAACTTATGGGATGCCAGCCAGATGCCAGAGGATAAGATTACCAAAGGTTCTTGGAGGAAGGAGACAACATATGCCTCTCTTAAATGATAGGTTTCATTCCCCTTAACCTGTATGACTTTATGGATGAGTTGTACGGGTTTCTTTTTTTTCGGTTAGTCAAATAGCGATTTGAATTTCTCAACCAAACTAAAAAATACTGATTCATCTGAACCGATGTGTTCATAATTATTCAACCATTGTCTGACCTTGCCAATTGTGTTTATGCGTACCCAATTTACAGATTTGATTTTTCATTTCGCCAGACCCTTATTCAATTTTAAAACTTAAAGTACCTTTGACCTTATAAGTGCGTCCACCCTCTGTAAAGCTTGCCTGACTAGCAGAATTTCATTTTTGTAAGCCAACACGTGCTTTGATTTTACATGGGTTAGTTAATCCACCACAAGTATTTGATCCGCTCGTAGCAACAGCAACGCCATTTGAAACAGACCTGGCGTGCATCGGTGTAGGTGCTGATCCGCCAGTTAAAATAGGCATACTATTTTTACAGGCGGAAAGCGATATTAAAATCAGAGTAAAGAATAGTATTTTCGTTATGGTCTTGCAAAGAAAAAAGCATAAGTATTACTACTTACTGTAGCTGCAGTAGATTTTGCTGCAATTTGAGTTGCTGTGCCTGTTGCCCGAAAATAAAAAGCCGAAGTGGCGGTTGGCGCTGAAGTCGGTGAACAGTTAACAGCAATATTTGCATCGGCTGGAAGGCCCGTGCAAACTGTTGTTGTTTCAGTCGTGCTATTTAAAGCAAATGTAATCAAGCAAACACCCATACTGTTTATTTGCGTTCCAGACAGACCAAGTTTAACCGGGACATCGACCTGAAGTTTGGAAGCTGGGTTAGATGCTCCAATACCAATGTTGCCTGTGGGAAGAATAGTCATTGCCGGGCTATCTAAACTATTACTGACTTCCGTCAACTGCAGGCAATTTAGCCGTTCCATCCAACTAAACCACATTGTTGCTTCCAGTTCCTACGGTTAACATTGCCTCCGAGCCTAAACCTAAATTAGTTCTAGCTGTTGCAGCACTACCTAAGTCACTTAAATTGTTTGCTAGATTTAGGGGTGTGTATCCCAAAGCCGCTTGTTTACCAGCAAAATTATCGTATTCAGTTTTTGAAATTGTGCCTGAAGTCACTCCGACTCCTGAAGCCAGCGGAATATTTAAAGTATGAGTATTTGACCCACTCGAAAATGCTAGTGCCGCGCCCGTTGCTCCATTTGCAAAATTTTGTGTCGCTCCAGATTGTCCATTAAATGAAGTTAATCTAGCCTAGCAAGTGGAGCTAAAGACTTTATGCTTGCTGAATTTGAACCACTGTCAAACAAAGACAAATTTTTTGCGGAAACACCTGTCGCTGCGTTTGTTGAAATAGTTCCCGATGTTGCAATAGCGCTCGTTATATTTATGGAAGTAGCCCCGCTAATACTCCCGTCGACAACTGATCCAGCTTGATTGGCAACAATAGAATACGGCGTCCCCCGCGTAAGTTCTAAATCAGGCGATAATGCTGTACCACCCACCCTGATATTTAAAGATCGAGTCGTGGCCGTGCTCGTACAGCTATTAGAACCAGCAAGCCCCTGCCATAAGTGACCGATTTTGATACAAGATAAGCCATTAAAGCCCTATATAGTAAGCAACCTTAAATTATCTAGTTTCTGGGTTATTCTTAATGAAATTCTGATGTTGGGGACATGGCTAAATAATTCCAAAACCTCATGCTTCGTTCAAATTATTTGCCCCTAGTCCTGGTAAATAGAGATACCTGCCTAATCTTTTATCAGTCGTTTGCCATTAATTGTTACCTTAAACAGCAACAGGCTGATTCAAGGTGGAAATCAACTCAGTCTAAATTGGTAAATTAACTTAGCACCCATTTTGCAGTTTGCTTTAATACAAGTATGAAACCATTTAAAATTCTATTAATCCCATTTTTAATATTTTTCACCCATTTTCTGTGGGCAAGCAGTCGATCCTGCGAAGCAATCCATTTACCCTATACAAATGCAACAGCGTATAGATATTTGGATCATGCAATAAATGGCGAGCATAGCGTAAATTCGGACAGTCTTTCTATAGTGCAAAGACTAAATCCTTATTATTCGGATGTTATATTTGTTGATTCTGCGTTGTCCGCAAGAACAATCGATCAATCAAAAATTAAGGTGATTAGAAATCCTAAAGCTTATTCTGATCAGCTGGCCATTGTTTCAGGCCAACTGGGAAGTGATAAAACATTTCGATTCACTTTAGGTAAAAAATTAAAACATCAAGCTGACCCCGCCTACATTCGATCAAGAATGGAAGAAATCTTTTTTCTAAAATCCACCGATGGAATTTCAGTAAATGCCAAAACAAATGCATCTGCAAAAATGAAAATTACCCTAAAAGTCATTGGATTAAGAAATGAAGCAAGGGAATTAGTGTACCTAAAAAAAACCATTTTGTTTGAGTCAACTTTTTTAGAATTATCAAGTACTGATTCCAAAAGAATAGATTTTAATTGGAATACATTTACAACTAAAGATGGGCGTTCTTTAAAATCCGAAGACTATGTTATTGAAGAAATATTTTTTGAAGTCGCTGCACTACAAAAAGAAGCCGCTAATTTAACCCTGTATTTAGACGGACCAATGTATATTGAACAGTTCTCCTCTTACAACGGAATAACCGATAGACTTGCAGGAAAATATTGGGACAAATTGGGTGTCGAGCAATTAGACTCAAACGGAAAGGTCTTTTCACGTACAACTTATTTAGATGGCCCGATACCTGTTGGCTTTCGAAAAATGATTTATAATAAACTCCACAGTGGAAAGTTAGCACGCGAGGCGCTTCTTATGCTGAAGAAAGGTTTATTGAAAAATCATCTGGAGGCCTTAGGCTTTGAATATAAAGATATTGATTATAAATTTGTTACGATCAATGATCAATTTAAATTTTTTCAATATTTAATCAAACTACAGATCCCAATTGAAATTGGAACTTTTGGTGAATACCATGGAACCCAATCGCATGCCTTACAAATCTATTGTATTACAAAAGGAATGTCTGCCGAAGAATTAAAATATTTCAAATTGTTTTATCAAGAAATGGGAAGCAATGCAGCTTTTGGCTGGATACTTTGGAACTCGGTTTTTGATTACACTCGACCAGACACACCACGAAGCCCCCTTTACTGGGCACAGAAAGTACGTGAATCTAATGTTGGAGAATAAAAATCTGGTTTTTTAAATTTTACGGATGCTTAGGTCCAGCTGTTTTTTTATTCTTTTTCTTTTGTGTCTTTTTAATTTTTTTGAGAAGGCCTTCAGCACGCGCTTCCTTCACTAACATTCCGGCTAAGGCCCATTTACTACTACCTTTAACCGATTGTTGCGACCGTGCCTGTTTAACTTGCTTTAAAGCGTATTTCGTACGACGACTTGTTGTCGTACCTGTGCTGGTCTTTTCTGAAGCAACAGTGGGAATTTTTAATGTACTTCCAGCACGGATAGTTGATCTGCGAGAAAGATTGTTAGCCTTTCTTAACGCTTGAATGCTGACTCCATATTTCTTAGCGATTAAAAATAGGTTTTCACCTGGACGAACTAAATGGTTAACAATGGCCGCAGCTGGATTTCGTAAATCATCTCCATTTTCGGCAGTTTTATCCACTTTAACTTCATTGGCAGTCCCATCATCCGTTTTTACAACATCTGAATCAGGATTTTCAGGAAGTTTATCGTCTTTTGGTGGAACTTTTAATCGTGAACCGACCTTAATCATACCACCACGACTCAACTTATTCATTTTTCTTAAGATCGCAATACTGGTGTCGTAGTCATCAGCGATCGCCGATAAAGTATCACCGGGTTGCACCACATAAAAGACGCCAGCTTTGGTAACGATCTCAGGATTTACGTTAGCTTTTTCTTTGTCGACCTCTTCAATTGGCTTCTCTCTTTTAGCAACGACGATCACTTTAGCCGGAGTTTTTCCTGTGTTATCTGGAACCTGAATTTTTTGTCCGACTCTTAATTTACGTTTTTTAGGAATATCATTGATGTCTCTTAAAAAGGCCACTGTGGTCTTGAATTTTTTAGCAATGGTAAATAAAGACTCACCCGATTTAATTTTGTAAGTATCGGTTTCACCAGCATCAGCAATCAACTCCACTTTATCAACAAAACTTTCCTGCGCCGCTGCCATTGCAATTTGCAACTGACCAACCGGAATTCTAAGCTCTAAGGAGTCCCCTTTAAGCGGTGCAATTTCACCTTTAAATTTAGGATTGATCATCTTGAATTCTTCATAACTGAAGTTCATTTTTTCGGCCATCAACCGTAAATTAACTGGTTTATCAACTTTGATTTGATCAAATTCGATAGGTTTTTCGTATTCAATATCGCTGAATCCATACTTTGCAGGATCTCTTCCGATCAATTTTGCCGCAATAAATTTTGGAATATAATTTCCTGTTTCTCTTGGAAATTTTCTTTGCTTAGCTAGGTACCAGAAATCGCGACTTGCATGAGTCATCACGGCACGTTTAATACGGTTTTCACCAGCATTGTAGGAAGCCATCGCTAAATACCAAGATCCAAAAATACTGTACAATCCTTTGTAGTATTCTGCTGCCGCCTGTGTCGACATCACTGGGTCACGGCGCTCATCGATAAATGAATTTACTTCTAAACCATAACGGCGACCAGTGCCTTTGATAAACTGCCAATAACCAACAGCTGCAGCGCGAGAAGTTGCCTTTGAGCTGAATCCTGATTCAATCAACGCAATGTAAATTAAATCTTCAGGCAATCCATTTTGCTTTAAAATTCTTTTAATTAAAGTCGCATAACGACCCGAACGTGAAAGGTAACGCTCCATATGCGGGCGACCTTTACCTTGAAAGTAAGCTATCCATTTCTCAACCATAGGGTTGATTTCCGTTGGAATAGTTTCCAATTCAGCATCTACCACACTGGGAGGCTCAGGATCGTTCACGTGAAACGACTCGATAGGATGAAGCACACTGACGGCTTCGTCAGTCGCTGCAGTTAAAGGATCTACCGGTGCATTGACATCATTATGTGCACAACCCAACGACAAAATAACAGCCAAAATTGAAATGATAAGAGCCTTGCGCGTCATTAAACCTCCGCACTCATTTCAGAATAACCATATTGGGCGATTGTCGCAATAAAAGTTCTTACTGCAAGACTAATTCTTGCCAAAAAACCTTGGATAACTGGACCTGACGCTGATCTGGGCTAGGCGCATCAGATTTTTCAATCATTTTATAGATCAAAATATTTCGTAAAATCGCTTTTACATAGAAGCTGGTTTCCGTCCAAGGAAGTTCATCAAACCAAAGTTCATTCGCTGGATCAGTTGAGAAATCGGTAATCTGCTTCTTCACTTCGTCTCTAGCCGCCGTAAATAACTTCATTCGTACGGGTCCTGCATTATAAGCAGCCAATCCTAAAGGAACATTGCCATTGAACTGACGAATCATCTTTGCAACATAAAGCGTTCCCAACTGGATATTTATGTCAGGAGTCAAAACATCCTCTGGAATCGACACGGAACTAAGACCCAACTCATTGGAAACTTCTTGTGCCGTCGCCGGAATCAATTGCATTAATCCCAAAGCCTGAGAAGTGCTAGTAGCGCGCACCTGGTAGGCACTTTCTTGCCGGATAAGTGATCGCACTAAAACCGGATCCAACTTTCTTAGATTTGATTCGGTCTTGATTTTATCTAAAAATTCGCTGGGAAAAAATTTTCGGTAAAGATCCAATGATTTAGCCTCATCTGAATAATCCACCGCTTGGTTCATTAATATAATTGCCGGTTTAAAAGCTTTGGCCATTACCATCCACTGCGCCAATACTAACTTTGTGGAAACATCAGTGGTGGCTATAAAGTTCGACATTTCGGAGCTGGCCTCATCCGACATCTCAGCATTGACCAAAATTTTTAATCTCTCAAAACTGTCTTTTTGATCAGCAGTTAAATAAATCTTTTTAGATTTTTGAACCTCAGCATTTCTTTCCGCTGGCCAATCCAGAAAGCCATTTTGTTCGCTTCTAACTTTAAGTCCGTAATAAGAGAACGGATATTTTTTTAAAATCAGTTCACGTTCCGCAGTCGCTCGTGAATTTTTTAAAGCCTCTAGCGAACGATACAGCCAGTAGTGCGCATTTAATTCATAACGCTCTATATTTTTTTGCTGCAAAAGTTTTTCCAAAGAGGCCACCGCGCTAGAAAAATACCCTTTGCGAAAATGAACCAATGCCAGTCGGAAATAAACTTCGTTGATATCCTCTAATCCCGAATGAAATTCGATGTAGTTTTCAAAATACTTTTGCGACTTACTGTAATCACCAGCAAACTGTGCGCAACGACCAGCTATATATAACATTAATCCTTCGTCTTGACCGCGCCCTTTCAAGGCAATCACCTTTTCCGCCAAAGCCAGTGAACCATTATAATCATTTTT
>JAYSSX010000382.1:0-1565 GCA_043720315.1 Pseudobdellovibrionaceae bacterium
GCGACAGTGATGTAGGTTGCCCATCATGCCAGGCAAAAACTACTGCAGGAAGTAGAGGGTTCCGCCAGGGAAGAATTGGCGCACCATTTCTGTTAGGGGGTCTCCTTCCAACATTGCTAGAGTTTGCGCCTGATGGTGAAAATGCGGCTGATAGGCCTTATCGGGGTCGTCGGTTATTAACTTTTAGTGATAGTCGGCAAGGCACAGCAAGACTTGCTGTTAAGTTGCAGCAAGATGCAGAAAGAACTAAAGCACGTAGTTGGATTTATCATTTTTGCTTAGAAAACAATCTGTTTAAGTCAAACCAAAATGATCAAACCCTTTTAGGACAGATCGCTGAATTTGAAGCTCTTCTCGCTAATAAAGAGATACCAGAGGCATTAAAGCTACCTATTCAAAAAATGTCAGATGAGGCAAAAAAGAAGCTTGCAGATGCATCTGGAGTTAAAAGTATTCTGTTTGCTGAAATACAAAGTAAAATTGCTAATCAGGGAAGCGACTTCAGTAAGATTTTGAATACTTACCAAGGTTACTCGAGATCTGTTTTTGGTGGAAGTGTGGGTGCATCCAATCTTGCAGGCATGTTGTTGGTGAGAGAAATGGCGCGCCGACCAAAAAGACATAATAACCTTGAAACTATGGGTATGGTTGCAGTAACTTATCCTCGTCTCAAAGCAATAGTCGTTGCCCCTAAGGAGTGGCTGACATATGGTTTGACGATTCAAGACTGGCAAGACTTTTTAAAAATTGCGTTAGATTTCTTTGTACGAGGTGGTGGTAGTTTAGATATACCAGACATTTGGCGTAACTGGATTGGCATTTCATTTCCTAGAAATTGGCTTGTAGAGCCAAATCAAGACACGGTTAAGAAAACTCAACGCCGGTGGCCATCAGCTCGCCGAGGAAAACTTAGAAGTACACTGGTTCGTTTACTTGCCCACGTCACAAAATCAGATATTGAAACATCTTACGGACAAGATATAGTAGATTCTATCTTAATGGCTGCTTGGGAAGATGTGAAAAAGTTACTAACCAAATCAGAAGATGGATTTAATCTAAGCTTGAATGATATTGCCTTTACTCCCATCAGTGAGGCGTGGGTTTGCCCAGTGACGAGAAGATTTTTAGATACGACTTTAAAAGGCATAACACCTTATCTTCCAATAAAAATGAATAAAGAAATTGAGACATGTGAAAAGGTTAGTATTCCACTTTATGATAAGCCATTCGGCAAATCCACCAATGACATTGAAAACATTCGCGATGCAAGAATATGGGTTGACGCTCAGGTTCAAATAAAAAAATTAAGAGAAGAAAGTCTGTGGTCAAACTACAATGATAGAGTGATCGAATTGGCTCCTTATTTTGCAGCTGCAGAACATTCTGCACAACAATCTGCAGAAGTGCTTGATCGTTACGAAAAGAAATTCAAAGATGGCTGGATTAATCTACTCTCGTGCTCCACCACTATGGAAATGGGTATAGACATTGGTGGTATTCAGTTAGTCGCAATGAATAATGTACCTCCAAATCCAGCCAATTATTTACAAAGGGCAGGGCGTGCT
>JAYSSX010000383.1:0-10119 GCA_043720315.1 Pseudobdellovibrionaceae bacterium
TAAAAATTTTGGATCTTATTTGTTCTTCCCAGGCCTTGTTTAGTTTTAGTAGCTGGTTGTTAGAGGAAGGCATTGCCTTGGCTGCCGTCCGCAAAATTCTACTGTCTATTAAAGAAAAAACACAGTTTGAGAAATTAAAAGAAATGCGAATCAAAAAAGTCGCATTATTTTTAATTGAAAATGGCAGCGTACAGATTGCCAAAAAAGTGGGTGAAGATGAAATTCGGGTATTCCTAGAAACCGGTGATTGGTTTGGGGGTTCACTCATTCAGCCTGATACCGACCTAAAGTTAGATTTTCATGTCGTTGATGATCTTTCGGTTCAAATGATCGACTTTGATATCTTAAAACCTTTGGTAAATGGTGAAACCTTTAGGACTCTTTGCCAAGAGCCCTGCCTGCAAAAGGAGATATTGAAAACGCAGGACTTCACTTATACAGCCCAATCAAACGCTAACGATTTTGAAACTCACGAGATTGCCAATCTGGCCAATTTCGGTTTTAGATTTAAATTTAAAAAATTGCATTTTAGCAATGATCTTTCGCAGTGGACTTATGCCACCATGTGGAATTCTTTCTTAATGTTAGATTTTGAAATCAACGAAAGACAGGCTCAGGCCTTATCTGTGGGTAAAAGTGCGATGAGCTTTGGTACCTATGCACAGTTATTTGAAGATCTGGGGTTTATGACACAGATTGTACGTTTTAAAACTGATTCTTGGCCGGAAATTTCAGTTCCGCATTTAGCAGTTATTCGTGGCCGTCCATGTTTGATTGTTGGAAATAAGGCCAGACAGATTTGGGTTTTAGATCCGCAGAAGCGACTTATTACTTATGACTCTAAAGATATTTTTCATATTTGGAACCGGGTTTCTTTGAGGATATCTAGGCCACATGCCCAGTTAGCATTGTCGCATGATTTGAAGTCAGTAAATGCAAAGCCAGAAGTGACTGGAAAAATTTTATTAAACTATTTTTTAAACCAATCGAATGCCGAGTTACGCAATTTAGCCATCTTTAAATTCTTTCAGGCTATCGCCGTTCTATTTATACCCAGTTATCTGCTGGGGCTAGTGAATCAAGTTGTAACCTACAAACGGGTCGACTTCTTAACCAACTATTATATTGGATTGGGAGTTTTCGTCGTATTCCAAATGTTCGCTTTGTACTATTCTTCCATTTATACAAATCAAGTATTAGTTAATTTTAAAATGAAGGTTCAGCCTTATTTTTATAAATTATTTTTATCACAACCAAATAGTTTCGTATCTTCAGTAAAAGCTGGATTTATTCAAAGTCGACTTTCTTTAGTGGATTTTGCTTTGGCCGGGTTAAAGGCTTTTCGAATTGATCTTGTTCAGAGTATGATTTCGTTATCATTATTTATTTTGATAGTAGGATTTTATTCTTGGCAAGCCGCTATCGTTTTACTTCTGTTTATCGCGGGTGGATTAGGACATGCTTACTTATTACGTGAGGCCGGCAGTTTAGATATTATTAATACAGCCCAGCAGCGCCAGGAAGTGACTGATTTGGGTCTTAGTTTTTTGACCGGATTTGACAGCATTAAATCGACTCGCTCTGAAAAATGGGCAAAAAGTGTCTTTGAAAAAGTTTTTATTGCTTTGCTAAAAGGTTCTAAAAGTTACAATGCAAATATTATCAAACAAACGCAAACGGGAACAATCATCTTTCAAATTGGTGCAGTCGTTACTTTGTACGTGGTGATCAGCGAGTTATTATATACTCAGGCTCCACCGCAAAATGCATTGGCGTTGTCGATGTATCTTAGTTATTGCCAAGGCCCTTACTCTAGCCTTTTGAATTTGCTAGTTACTTATAAAATCAGCGGAGTTCTAGGAATTCCTGGCCAAATGGTAAGAAATGAAATCAAAGAATCTATCGCTACCATGAAAGTAGTATCTTTAAAGGGCGCCGTTCAGTTAGATCGCGTGAGTGCCCGGTACGGTGATCGTGGGCCTTACAGTGTTCAGGATGTTACATTTTCAGTGCAGCCGCGAGAAGTAGTGGCCATCGTGGGTCGAAGTGGTAGCGGTAAAACCACTTTAGGTCGTGTTCTATCTCGACAAATGGAATTGGCCGGTGGTCGTTTAATGTTTGATGAAATTGACGTTAGGACTATCGACTCTTCTTGCATCCAATCTAATATCGGATTCGTCTCGCAAACTCCTACTTTGTTTTCCGGCACCATTGCGCAGAATATAGCGGTCAGCGATGACATTTTAGATGAAAGGTTGGTTAAAGAAGCCGCATTAGCTGCCAACGCCCATCAGTTTATTGAAAAGCTACCAGGAAAATATAATTACATTTTACGTGAAGAAGGTAAGGGGCTTTCTCTTGGACAAAGGCAACAAGTAGCCTTGGCCCGTGTTCTTTATTCAAGACCGAAGATTCTGATATTGGATGAAGCCACAGCCCATCTAGACCCATTAGCAGAAAAATTGATTTCGGATCGGCTTTTTGATTTTCACAAGGGCCAAACTGTTTTTGTTATTGTGCAAAGAATTTCCACCGCTCGCAAAGCCGACAAAATTGTGGTTCTAAAAAATGGCCGAGTGGTTGAGGTGGGAGACCACAACAAACTATTGGCAATGAACGGTGAATACGCCGAACTGTTTAGACACCAGGTAGGGGCTGACGGATGATTTTTGGAATCGAAAAATATCAGTCATTGTTAAAGGAAACTTTAGTAGGCTTTTTGGCTGAAGAAGATCAAGTAAAAGTCACTGAAGCATCTGAAGTTATTTCTTTTGAAAAAGGCCAACGTGTTCAAAAAGAAGATCAGCCTCAATATTTATATATTCTATTAGAAGGTGAAGCCACCTTACGCCAAAAAAATGGGGTCGATGTTGCCCGCGGTAAGCCGGGACGAAGTTTTGAATTAAAAGTCCTATTGTTAAAAGAGAAGACTTGGCAATTTGATTGGGTCTGCGAACTAAAATCAATATTTTTAAGAATTCCTTGGGCAGTATACGAAGCCGGCTTGATGAAGAATCCTACGATCTATCAATATTTAGGTCGCATTTCACAGTCAGTTGCCTTGCAAAGACTAAAAAGAGATTTGATTGGTCTGAATGTATCTAGAAAGGCAGTAATGGAAATCATTGCGGCCATGCACCAAGAGAGTATCGATAATATTTTCTCCGATTGGAATCGTAAGATCTTTTTCACCTTGTTTCAGGGTGAGGTTTTGGCCTCGGTCCGTTTTAACGATCAAAAATATAAGGTCGCAAATTTACAATCCGGTGACACGTCTTTCTTGGACCTTCAAGCGACAAACTTAATCTATGAAGCTGACGACAATTGTCGTGCGTGGACTTTATTTGAATCCGAGTGGGAAAAATTCACTTACAAAGATGAATTTAATACGTTCTTGGAAGTTTTTCAGTTTCATAATAAAAATCTTCTTAGCCCAGAAGAAACTCAAGCTACTAAAACTTACATGAAGCTAAACAAAAAAGGCAAAAGGCAAACCGAAGAAAAGTTAATGATTCACGATTACCAACAGTCCTATAGGGGTATGTTTAAGTGGATCAAATATAAATCTTTTCCGCCAAAGGTATTTGGTTCACGTGATGAAAATCGTACTGTTATAAGTTTGCTATCTTCGTTAACTGCTTACTATAAGAAGCCAATGGGTTTCCAGCGGATCAATGATAAAATCCAATCTTTATCTACCAGTCAATCATTAGAAGGTGTGGCCGCAGCTGCACAGTTATTGGGATTTCGTACTTCATTTTTAAGTACGATGGATGTTCCCAGCGACCACCGGCAATGGCCATGTGTCGTTGCCTTGGACATTGGATTTTTTATTATCTTTGCTAGAAATGAAACTTCAGCATTGATAGGAAATCCCGATGCCGGTGAGGTTTCTGTTATTTCGATTAGAAAATTACAGAAACGTATGCGAGAAAAAAGAATTTTGGTGGTCGAGCCAACAAGTAAACTTAAAAAAGCCGAAGATCCTCCAGTACCATTATTTCGGTATATCTCGATCTTAGCGCGTAAGCCGTATATGATATTGCTGTATTTCTTAGCGGGATTGTCGGCCTTTTTCTTTGATCTTTCGATTCCTGTACTTAATCAGTATTTGTTTGATGCCGTCATTTCGGAAAAAAATACGAAACTACTTTATCCTACGATTGCTGCCATTTTGGCATTTACCATATTCAGTAACTTTTTAAGTAATTTTAATCAGAAACTGCTGAATTCCATTTCTACTAATTTCAATTTATACATCAAGATCTTTTTTCAGAATAGATTATTCCGCCTACCTTCGTTGTACGTAAAGTCTTTCGGAGTCTCGGGAATGCTTACCCGCTTCTTAGATATTGACCAGCTGGGATCCTTTTTCGCAAATAGTTTGCTGCAGGCCTTTTTAAGTTTGTTTTTAATGGTCGGTAGTTTAAGCGTTTTGTGGTTATACCACCCAACGTTAATTGTTATTTCCTTAATGTTTATTCCATTCGAAGTCGCGTTCGTACAATTCGTAAAGGGTCGTGTTGTAGATAATCGTTTAGAGGCCAATCAATTAAGGGCTCGCGAAAATAGAATGATCGTAGAACATTTCACTTCGAATGAAGATATGAAAACCCTAAAGGGGCAACTGACCTCACGTTGGAAATGGGAATTGAATTCGAATCAAAGTTCTAGAAATATGCTGAGATCTGGTTTTACTAATGCCAGTTTTCAGGTAGTTCATTTTTTAATGAGCGAATTAGTTAAGATTGCTTGCTTCTTGGCGGCCGTTCGTTTTTATCTGAATGGTGAAATGACGTTAGGGCAGGTAGTGGGTACTTCATTGTTGGCGCAAAAAGTTTCGCAACCAGTGCAAAATTTAGTTTCGACTTATTTTCAGTACTATTCTATCAAACCGATCCTAACCAGAATCAATGATCTTACATTTGGTCCGGCCGAAGATGCATTAGGTAATCACAAGAAAAAACTGGAACATGTTAAAGGTGAAATTACATTTTCTAAAGTAAATTTCAGCTATGACACCTCTTCAAATAGAAGAGCCTTAAATAATTTATCATTTCAAATAAAACCGGGTCAGAAAGTGGCTATTATTGGTCCTTCAGGTTCGGGCAAGTCATCTATCGCTGGCTTATTAAACGGAATTTACGTACCTAATAGTGGACATATTTTAATTGATAAAGTGGACATCTCTGAAATTGACTTAGAATCCTTAAGAAAGAACATTTTTCTAGTCGAGCAGGAAGGCGACCTTTTCGCTGGTTCAATGCAGGATAATATTTCTTTAGGTGAAAAAAATTCTGACTTTGAAAAAGTTCAGAAGGCCGCTGTTATGGCGGAGTTGGAAGAAGAAATCTTGTTGAAACCTGGTGGTTACAAGTTTGTTTTAAGCCACGGTGGAAGCGGAGTAAGTGAAGGCCAAAGACAAAGAATGCTTATTGCGCGCGCTCTGTACAAGGACCCATCTGTTTTAGTTTTGGACGAAGCGACTAGTCACCTGGATCCGATCTCTGAAGAACGGGTTATCGAAAGATTATTAGACACCTATAAAGAAAAAACGATGATCTTTTTTACCCAAAGAGTCCATTTAACAATGAAAGCTGATATTGTTATCTTTTTGGAGGACGGAAAAATGATCGAAATGGGAAGCCATAAAGATTTAATTTCGAAACGCAAAAAGTATTACGATTTTTTTGTTCATCATTTGAGTCTGGGGTAAACATGGATATTCAGTTTACATTAAATAACTATTTTAAAATGGGTTACGAAAACCAGCCTTTCACAATGCGATCAAAAAAAGAAGAAATTTTTTTCACACAGTATCTTTCTTGTGGTCGTTCCACTTTTGACTTTAGAACGGAATGTGGACTTGCGGCCCACCAGATTGCAGGCGTTGCTGCGGCGGCTTCCAAACCAATATCCATCGTCTATGAAGGAAATCCTTGGAGTTTTTCATTAATGGAAATATTCCGAGCGGCGCAAATTCCATTTACAGTAGCCGTCTTGCGATTGCATGAAGACAAAAATATTCAGTTTGTCAGTCAGGCAGTTCATCACTGTGAGGAAATGGGTATAAACTATAAGCTTCTTAATTTAAATTTGAATCAAATTTTCGAAAGCAGTTCATTTATTAAAATTGGTTTGGCCTTTGGTTGCCAATATTTAACTCAGGCTTTGGTAATTGCACAATGTGCAGAGCTGGTTAAGGAAGGATTTTTCCCGGTTTACGGTCAGGGAGTTCCTTTGCTGGAGAAACGTAAAGGTGCTTGGATCTGTGCCGACAGAGAATTTCATTTTAGTTTGTTTCGTTTTTGTATAAAAAATAATATTAGTGCTGTGCCCAGCTTTTTTCGTTGGAGCCCTGAAATATTTTTTTCGGTATTTAATGATTCTTTTGCAAAAGCACTTTTTACTGATCCGGCAGATCTAGTCACTAAATTCAGTCAAGTTGAACGCGCCTACCTATCCCAACATTTTAATTTAAAAGACGAAAAGTTCTTCAATGGATACGAAAAAATTCGTGAATATTCGACTAAGTATGAGAAGCTTTTTGCTCAACAAGCTCTTTATCCGAAACAAGAAATCGTAACTGATTGTTTAACGTTGTTAGATCAAATGAAATACTCGGATAAAACAAGAATTTCAGACATAAAAAAGGCCGGTTGATCCAACCGGCTTGATTCTTATAATTAATTTTTAGCGTTTATTTCTTACCTTGATATGCGTACACCGGATATTGGTGGACCATCATATGATGCACTTCCGGAGCAGGCGGCTCTTCATGATGAACTATAATTGGTTCCGGTTGATAAGAATCATCATTATAGTCTTCATAATCTTGCGCTTGCTCGTGATGAACCACAGGTGCCACATAATGAACTTCGGGCGCAATAGCTGCGTGAACCTCGGGTGCTTGTTCTGGTGCTGCTGCAAAGATGGCCTGATGACCTTTGTAGTCATAACCGATAACGGCCGGTGCTGGTTCTGGAGCAGCTGCATGGTTTGCCTGGGAGTAATAACCAATTGCGGCTGGTGCCGGTGCTGCGGCCACAACGTCATGATGGACAATAGGAGGCGCATCATCATCTACTTCAGCCGGTGGATGCCATACTGGTGCAATAACAATCGGAGCAGCGGCATAAATAGGTTCCTGGCTTTTGTAGTCATAGCCAACTATGGTTTGCGGCTGGACTGCTGGGGCTACGTAAGGTACGTAACTTTCAATCACGGATTGGTCAGGTAAAACGTTTTGTTTGCCATGTTCAGTCATTACGGAATGGGTAATGTCAGATGGAGTTAGATATTGAATGGTATCTGGTACACCTTTTCCTGAGTAAACAACTGGATTCGCCAAGGCGGCCGCATCGGCAGCTGCCGTTTGCGCAACCCAAGTTTCGCTATTATTACCGCTAGAGCTTGTATAATGATGATTCATCGTTACTGGAGGTGGATCAGCAATATGATGAGTTCCTAGGTAGTCAAAAGTAACTAAAGCATTTCCCGTCAGAGGAGCTTGGGCAACCACCGCTGGTACAAACTGTCCTTTGGCATCGTAATGGGCCGCAGATCCAGCTGTTGATGCTGATCCAACGTGAGCCAGAGTATCAGTTCCACTTGCCGCACCGTTTTTACCATTATAAACAGTCACTAAAGGATTTTTTACGAACAAAGGTTGGTCCAATGCATTTATGGCAGCGGTGATTTGGCTGTGTAGCCCTTTGATTGCATCTGGCAAGACAGGTAGTGGTTCTGGTACGGCGACAACACTTTTCCCGCTATATTGCATAACTGGTGGCTTGGCTTCGGCCTCTTTATATTTTGCTACGTATTCATTATATTGCGCCACTAAATTAGGGTCGGCGGCTGCCACTACGGCTTCGCGGGCCTCTTGCGCCTGATATTTATATTCTTCGACTAAGTTTTCTTGTTTAGCTTTCCAATCGCTCATGGCTTCGGTCAAGTAAGATGGTTTTGCTCCATTGGCTAAACCGTCCATGAAGGCATTGCCTTCACCACCTGCAGGACCAGAGTAAGCTTCGAAAATTTTGGCGTTCTTTTCACTGTCATCATTATACAAAGCCGTCATAAATTGATCGATATGTTTATCATGATATTCTTGAATGGCTGCATCGGGAACTTTTCCTGTTTGAACTGCAGCTGCGACGTTAAACGCGGCATTGAGTATTTTAGAAGGACCTTCTTCATCAGGATTTGAAAAACGTAATAAATCACCAATTCTAGGATCAACCGCATCTAAGACTGCAGCGTAACGATCAGTGATAATACGACTGGATGGATGCCAGCCCGTTTCTTCTTGGCCGAAATCGTAACGGAAATTGACTTGAGCCAAGTTATCTTTGGCATGTTCAATTTGCGTTTCAGTTAATTTAAGACCGGTGGCGATGGTATTGTCCATTTTAATAATTTGTTGAGCAAAGGCATCGGCCCCAGCATCCATGTCTCCACCAAATGATTCCGTATTTACGAAGCCGAAGTGACCAAAGACAGAAGAATCGCCTTCGCCGTAAGCGGAAATGTTTCCATCAGCGCTATTTACGAAAGTGGCGTAACGTTCATCTGGTTCATCGGCAAAAAGTCCACCGATAATACCACCTAAAAATTGTCCAATAACGCTGCCAACGGGTCCCCAAATACTACCAATTATAGCACCAATCTGTGCACCCATTGCAGCTTCTTTTGAATCGATGATCCCCATCGCACTCATGGCAAAACCTGCAACGATATTTAAACCGATGCCTACTGGATTAATATTTAAACCGATATCTGCACCAACTCCACTGAAGGAACCTATAAATTCATTGGCCGGTGCAAATGCTGTTGTTAAACTTTGTCCTACTGATGTACCCAAGATGGAAGGCGCAACAGCCTGGACTAACATGTTTTCAACTTGGCTAATAACAATACCTTTTGCGATATCCTCAATGTCTTGGCCGTTGATTAATCCAATTGCTATCGAAGTTACGCCAGAAGTGATAGCACTAGTCACTCCATTATTAACAGGCATTCCGTCAGTTCGACTGGTAGAACCAATAACATCTCCGGAAGCACCATCAGTAACTAATGATGAACCGTCATCAAATCTTTGAACGACAACCTGAGGTGCACCAGCTGATACAGTAGGTCCTACTGCTGTACCATCAAGGTAACCGACAAGATTTTTATTGCCGTCTAAATACATCACGCTACCATTGTCATCGATCCGTGTGGTTAAATTTCCACCTATCGGTCCAGGTCCGTTGATAGCTGTATCAATTCCTTCGACAGCTCCCCTAACAATGCCACCAACGATTGAATTTTCAACGGAACCTAAAACGCCTCTACCGAAAGCTTCTATTAAATCACCGGCGTCTTTGCTATTGCTGCCCGCTGAAGAGTTAGCAGCGGCCTGGTTTGCCGCATTCGGAGAACTCGCCGCAGTCGTTGCTGCTGGATGGGCACTGGTGTCATTGTGAGTTTGCGTCGTTGCACCAGTAGTGGCAGGTTGAGTAGTGCCAGGTTGAGTAGTGCCGGCTGTTGTAGTAGGAGAAGTGTTTGAAGATGTAGTAGGAGAAGTTCCAGACACAGCAGCGGCATTCCCACCTCCACCATTTACCACGGTTAAAGGCTGTTCAGTATATAAACCTACATTTGCATCATACTTAATTCCGTGAATGCCAGAATCAGCTTTGATTAAATCATCTAAACCTACACGTTGTTGATTTGCATTGGGAAGAGCGGTTTCGGTTACGTCACTGGCAAAAACAGCGGCAGGTGCATCGTTAGCAGCCTGGGCCGTGTAAGCAGTAATACCTAATGAGTTTAGTTTAGTTACTTCTTGAGTTAAATTTAAAGAAGGAGTGTCTTGATAATTCGTCGGAACTGCAAATAGGGCCTGTGGATTTGCACCTTTAATTTGATCGTAAACTGTAGTTACGAAATGGGCGCTGGAAGAAAGATTTTCAGTAACAGAAGTTGCTACTTGATTATAGACTTCTTTTTGTACATCCGGATGATTCCATAATGCGCGTGCGGCACGTTCATCCACTTCTTTTGCACCAGTATCTGGATTGGTAAAGGTATGTGAATCGATTATGACTTGGGCTTTTGGGAAACCTGCCACAG
>JAYSSX010000384.1:0-2327 GCA_043720315.1 Pseudobdellovibrionaceae bacterium
CCAGCAAATGGTTTTTCATGTAATAAACAAACCATTCCGTGTTTGATTGCGACTCTTTTTAAAACTTCCATCGTGATCAAATTATGATCGGAAGCGATGTTCATATCTTCAAAAATAGGGGCTAATTCAAACTGTGAAGGGGCCACTTCATTGTGGCGAGTTTTAATAGGAATTCCCAGTTTGTATAATTCGAACTCACTATCTTGCATGTAGGCTTTAATTCGGGACGGGATTGCTCCGAAGTAGTGATCTTCCAGCTGTTGTCCGCGAGCAGAAGAGGCGCCCAGTAAGGTTCGGCCCGTCATAATTAAATCGGGACGCAAAGCTGCGAAGTTTTTATCCACTAAGAAGTATTCTTGTTCGGCTCCCAAAGTTGTTTGAATTTTTTTAACATCGACGTCGCCAACTAATTTTAAAAATTCTACGGCTTCCGTTGATAAGGCATCGATAGATCGTAACAGCGGAGTCTTATTGTCTAAGGCCTGACCGTGGTATCCAAAGAAAACAGTAGGGATACATAATGTTTTTCCATTTTCTTCTTCGATAATAAATAGCGGCGAAGATGGATCCCATGCCGTGTATCCACGGGCTTCAAAGGTAGAACGCATTCCGCCCGAAGGAAATGAAGAGGCATCAGGTTCGCCTTGGATTAATTGCGAGCCAGTAAATCTTTCGATGACTCTTAATTCTGAATGATGCGCATGTTGAATAGATATAAAAGCGTCATGTTTTTCAGCGGTAAGTCCTGTCATCGGTTGGAACCAGTGACAAAAATGAGTGACACCTTTAGAAACTGACCATTCCTTAACAGCTGAAGCAATGGATTCGCCGGTTTCTTTCGGAAGCTTTTTTCCGTGGTCTAAAGTTTTTAATAAATTGCTGTAAGCATCCTTAGGTAATTTTTCGCGCATTTGGGCAAGACCAAAGGTCAAGCAACCAAAGTATTCGGAAATGGGCGCGTCTTTGCCAAAGGCATCTTTTATTTTTTCAATTTTTCTCACGGGTGCCTCAATTGCGGCTTTGAAGGCCTGTTGCCTTTTTGCAGAAAAGGTAGACGAAGTTGTATCTGAATGCATAGATTCTCCTGTGTTGTCTCTAGGAGCTGACCTTAAACAGTCGCTCGCAGAAAACGGGTTGGTAGAACTCTTTAACAACTAACAGCTGTCAAAAACGATCTCCGTAGATGGTATTAGAAAGCAGGGATTCTTGTCTAGGGGGACAGTAAAAAATTCTCGGGCTAATGCTTGGTGCCACGTCATCCAATGACCGACGTTAGCACTTTTTAGGATTTTTGCATCCAATACAGCATTTCTTGATCATTTGGAGCATTACTGTGTTTTAAAAACCGCCGAACAGCTTCTTGATCTTCGTTTAACCGATTCTGGTTCAGTTTGAATTTGGTTTCGATGTTTTCGATTTCAATTTCCAAACCACTAATGGCTTGGAAGAATGGAATTTTTTGCTTGTCGCTTAGGTCGTAAAGCCAACCGGTTCCGTTTCGTTTTTCAAAAAAGTTTACGGATTCATGCAGGATTCTATCTAAGTCTTCGGGAGTCTCTTTGACTAAGGCCATTCCTTGAATCTGAATGTGACTTTAGTTCCAGGTCGGAACGTTGTTACTATTTTGGTAGATTTGCGGCGAAATATAACGTTGCGGACCGAAAAAATGCAGGGTGAGAAGGCCGCCATTCTTTTTTAGGGCCTCAACCAAAGGATTACGGCGCGCGAGATGCGTGAGCAGCTTCTGATTCGGGCGAATAAGTATAGGAAGTAGGCTGGTCACTGTTTGTGTATGTACTGTTGAAGTGTTGGTGACGTAGACAAAGGCCAATGGATAACTTTGGATAAACTCAGTCACGGTTTCGAAATTGTTTCTTTGAAATTCACTTTTGTTATACATATTTTTGCAGATATTGGTTGAGGGTGATTTTAATGAACGGCCATTCTGAATCGATAATAGAATAGACTCGGTAGCTGTGTTTGCGACCATCTGGTAGGAGACAAGAGTTCCTGAGTTCTCCTTCGAATTTGGCACCAATTCGTAAGATGGCTTTTTGCGAATTGAAATTTAAAGAGTCCGCCTTTAATTCCACACGTTGAACGTTTAGGGTTTCAAAACAATATTGCAACAAAAGCAGTTTGTTCTCGGTATTCACATTGGTCTTTTGAACTTTTTCTCCCAACCAGGTTCCACCAATCTCGACGCCTTTGTGAAGGCGATCAAAATTCATAAGTCGGGTCATTCCAACGGCTTGATTGAGGTCTTTTTTTACAATTGCAAAATAGTTTGCCGTTTGAGTTTCTCGCATTTTGCCAGAGTTTAGAAT
>JAYSSX010000385.1:0-3279 GCA_043720315.1 Pseudobdellovibrionaceae bacterium
ACAACGTCATGTTTGTGTTCAACTAAACGTTTTGCTTTTTCTAAAACCATTTCGGCAACTTGTACGTGACGAGTTGGTGGTTCATCAAAAGTGGAACTAATAACTTCGCCTTTTACCGAGCGAAGCATATCAGTAACTTCTTCCGGACGCTCATCGATTAATAAAACGATTAGTTTTACTTCAGGATGATTCACTGAAATTGCGTTAGCAATATTTTGCATTAATACCGTCTTACCTGTTCTTGGAGGAGCAACGATAAGGGCCCGTTGGCCTTTACCAAGTGGCGCCATTAAATCCACAACTCGCGTCGTGTATTCGCCTGGACCGTGCTCTAACTTCAACTGTTTTTGCGGATAAAGCGGAGTTAAGTTATCAAATAAAATCTTATCTTTTCCACTCTCAGAAGTTTCGAAATTTAGAGTGTCTACTTTTAGAATAGCAAAATATCTTTCACCCTCTTTTGGAGGACGAACTGTTCCCGTAACCGTGTCACCAGTTCTTAAACCAAATCGGCGAATTTGTGAGGGAGAAACATAAATATCATCAGGACCGGGAAGGTAATTGTAATCAGGTGAACGTAAAAATCCATAACCGTCGGGAAGGATCTCTAAAACTCCTGAACCAAAGATATCACCTAATCGCGCTGCCCGCTTTAAGATTTCAAAAACCATGTCTTGTCTTCTTAATCCGGCTGCATTTTCAATTCGAAGTTTAGTTGCTAGTTCAGTTAGCTGGGTAATGTTTTTTGACTTAAGATCTTTCGAGTTTAACCAACCTTTTTCCTCGTCAGTCAAATTGATGTCTGCCAAGTCCAACTCGTGCTCCTGAGGAGCCTCTTGATTACCGTGCTGATCATCATCATTTCGGTGGTGACTGTTTTGATTGTTATTGTAAGGACGATTATTTCTAAAATCTCTTCGATGGCCTCCACGGTCGCGATCACGATCGCCGCCCTGATTTTGATTATGTCCTTTATAATTGCTATTGCTGCTCTTTTTATCGAAATACTTTTGGCGATAATTATTATTGCTACCGCCGCCGCTACTTCCTCCACCACCACCTGAATTGGGGTTAGAGTTTGAACCAGAGCTTGAAGTTGCATTCGGATTTGCTGCGGGTCGAGACTGTTCCGTACCTGAACTTGCTTCAACTGATGGAGCTTCTGAAGGCTGACTTGGCTGAGCCGGAGTATTTCCTTCTTTGACTTCTTTTTGAGCAACTTGGGTATTTGGGGTTCGATTTTCTGGGGGGGCTTCGCTTTGAGCGCGAACTTCTTGGTAGGCTTCAGGTTCTTGGCCGACAGATTCTTTTGGCCCTTTTCGTTCTTTTTTTACTGGCAGAGGCGTTTCCACTGCTTTAGTGCGACCTCTTTTTTTAGATACTTCTACATCATCATTTTTTGAATCTGACAATTTGAACTCCTGGTTTTGATTTTCGAATATTGATTTTGTTCATTAATTTATTGGTTAGTTAAGTTACTATTAGTTTTTTAGGATTGATTTTATGAAAATAAGCAGAATAACTTGCTGTCCTAATGTCGTTAAATTCGAGTAAAATGTCAATTCAAAAATCTAGCCTTTGGGACAGCCTAAACCAAAATTAGTATCAAAATGATATATCTAATTGATTTTACTTATAATTATATAAACAACAAGGTAAGATTTGTAGAGCTGGATGTAAGTTGATTCAAACATAGACGATTGGCTCTGAATTTGGGCTAAAGTATTAAGTATTTCTTCAAACTGACCGATAGATTTGATGCAATCGCTTAATTAGTTTCATTTAGATACTAATAGAAAGAAGGGAGAACTAGTGGAAACTTCAAAAAATCCAGCACCACGAACACCGCTTCACATTCAAGTTGAATATAGAAGAAACTATGCTCGGGACAATACAAAAGGAACCTTAAAAAACGTCAGCGTTACGGGGGCCTTTTTACAGCATACTGATGAAAAGCTAAAAATTGGGGACAAATTATTTCTGACCTTTTCAGTAAGTAGCCGCGAACGAAACATACACGCCGTTGTCGTTTGGAATAATGAAATTGGCGCTGGAGTAAAGTTCTTACCTGCAAATAATCGCGATGTTCAAATCGTGGATGATTTAATCTATTACATTGAAACTAAAAGAACTGGTACTCGCGACGTGCTTGATCAGATTTTCAAAAAAGTCGCTTAACTAATCCCTTTACCTTAAGGACGATGAACTTTCATTAAAACTAGAAATAAAAAAGGGTCACATAAGATGACCCTTTTTTTATTGCCTTTGGCAGAATGCGAATCAAGCAGGAATTTATGTTCCTACTTGTGTATCTCCGAACACAGCTTGCATTTCTTTTTGCTGCTGTTTTTTCTTACGAACAATAATAAATGCGACGGCTGCTGCAATGGCTACGGCCACTCCGGCTAATGACATCATCATATTATCATCCATCGCAAAAGCGTCAGTTGCTGGATCTGCACCTGCCGTTTTTGTTGCTTTCTTCGCCATCGGCGGAGGCGGTGGTGCCACATCAGCTGGTGGTGGCGGAGGTGGAGCGTCTGCAACCGGAGGAGGAGGAGTTGCGGCATCAGTCATAGACGGAGGCGGCGGTGGCAAATCAGATCCTGTTGTTCCAGCCATTGTTGCATCTGGCGGCGGCGGTGGCAAATCGGGAGGAGGAGGAGGAAGATCACTTGCCGGTGGTGGATTGTTCATTGCTGTATCCATTGGCGGTACTGGAGTTGGATCACTAGATGCCACTTCCGTAGTTTTTTCTGGAAGAGCCGAAGCCCCTTTCCAATATCTCAACTCGGTACCCGCCGTTAAGCGTCCCTTTTCTTCAACACTATTTGTTGGCCAAATTTCTTTCCAAGCGTCGCTGAATCCTAATAATTTTTTAGAAACCTTTTTCAAGTCATCGCCTTCTTTTGCGATATAAACTTCAGGTGCAACACCAGTATCTTCGTAATAGGTTAATACTTTAGAATCATCTTGTGGACGAAGTGGTGAGTTGTAATAAATTTTCGCGCCGGCTTTAACCTTAACTCCATCATTTATCTTTTTTAATTCAGAAACTTTATCACCTGAACCATAAATCATCGAGCTTACCTTTTTGTAAGTATCTCCAGGACGGGCAATGTAAACTGTGTTCAACAATACCCCGCCTTTAGAGTATGGAATCGGTTCCACTTTCTTTAAAGAAGCAGGAGGCGGCTTGGGAGCTTCTTCTACAGGTGGGGCAGACATAGGCTCTTCAGTTTTAGCTATGGTTGTTTCCGATCCAGTATCAACAGCAGG
>JAYSSX010000386.1:0-1685 GCA_043720315.1 Pseudobdellovibrionaceae bacterium
ATTATTTTTATTTTTTTTAAGTGTTGGCTGTAAGTAATCGAATTTAAAGTCAATTTTACCCAAAGACAAACTGCTTATTTTTACATCAATCGAGATAAGCGGGGAAATTTGGATCAGATCTTTACCCCATTGTGTTTATTATGTACTGCCCGCAATTTTAAAGAAACCTCATTTAGTTGCGCACATCTATCTTTTAATGCCGTTTCGGTCCTTGCCAAGCAAACTGATGTCCATCGGGATCTTCTACTAAAAACCATCTTGTGCCCCAATGATTGTCTTCAGGGCGCAACACAATGTGCGAACCGTCTTTGATTTGTAAAAAGGATCGATCAACATCAGACGTTTTAAAATAAATTACAAGACGACCGCGTTCATTGTAAACTTTGGGCTTTTTACTAAGGTCGACGGGATCGTGATCTTCGGCAAGAACTAACGAAAACCCATCTTTCGATTTTAAAAAGGCCAATCGACTCGCATCCGAAGATTGACCCCCATTTTTTTCAACTTCCCATCCTAAGACGTCAGTAAAAAAATGAAATGATTTTAAAAAGTCTGTGGGTTGAATAAAAAGATGACCAAATTCGCTCATGCCAAAATCCTTGCAGTAGTTGCTCTAACTTTAGACAACTGGAATTACTCTCTTTACCTTTCAATTTCAAGTTAAGGTTTTCCCCAGAAAATGAAATTGGTTTTACCTCTTAAAACCGCACAATTTTAAAGCATTTTACTAGAATTATCTGTTCGTTGAATTGATGGCCCCTCTTTTTTCCCAAGATATGGTGTTCGAGGTGGCTGGCTTAAAAAGTCTTAAAAATCAACTCTCCGTTCCTACTCCTGAAACTAAAGCACATGGAAATCTGGAAGGATGGTCCTATATCATACTTGAAAATTTGCCAGGAGAAAGCATCCGGCGTGTCTGGACCGGCCACCTTGAATACGAGTTGCTGGCGCCTGCCGTTTTCTTCATCGCAATTGTGGCCCGATATCTTATTTCCCAAACGAAATAGCGCAAACAAAAGGCGGCGATTTTTCCAAACTGGCTGATATGATTTTTCCTTTGTAGTTCAACACAACCTGACTTTTTCAGTCATAATCTGATTAGGGCTCAAATTCAATTTGCATATCTCGGTTATTCTTGATTTTATTTATGTCAACCCAGGGAGGGATCAATGAATCTCATTCGTTCGGCTTCACTTAAGTTCATTTTAGCAACCACCTTTTTATTTTCTGCAAATGCGCTGGCGGAAGCTGTTGCAACACCACGTTTAGTTAAATTGGGCGTTGTTAACGAAAATATATTGCGATCAGGACGACCGGTAGGAAACGATTTAGCGCAGTTACAAAAAGACACTGGCGTCAAAACGGTTATTAATTTGGAAAGTGCGGCTGATTACATCAACCAAGAAGCCAAGGTGACTAAAAGTCTAGGACTTACTTATTATTCTGTTCCATTTATCTCCTATTTACCTCCGAAAGACGCTGATGTTAATAAAGTGCTTTCGTTACTAAGAGACTCCAACCAATTTCCCGTTTTAATACATTGCCAGCACGGCGAAGACCGCACCGGGATGATTATCGGTTTGTACCGCGTAGAGGTTGAAGGTTGGACCCCAGCCAAGGCTTACCAGGAAATGTTAGCTATGGGATTTACCAAAGAATTAATTCCATTAGACAACTATTTTAAA
>JAYSSX010000387.1:0-2478 GCA_043720315.1 Pseudobdellovibrionaceae bacterium
CAGTGGAATTGGAAAAGTATACATGGACCATTGTTAGAGACTGTTTCTACGGGGAAAATTGATCCGTCGGATCTGACTCTTTTATACCAGGCGCTTTCAGGACGTGGCCAACATTTGAATTACGGCGCATTGACACCTCTTAACGAAAAAGCACAAAAAGTAAAAAAATTAGAAGGCACGATGTTGGGTGGAAATCTCCTAACGTTTATGAGCCACGCCGGTACTAAAATTTGGCCGAAGAAAAAAAGTATCTCTTATATTTTATTTTTTGAAGAAACCGGCGAACGGGGATATCGAATAGATCGTTGGCTGGAGCAGTTGTCACAATCCGGATTATTAAAACAAACCAAAGCTTTGTTATTCGCTGACTTTTTAGGTGGCGACGAGCGAGATGGTAAAAATTACGTGAGCTATGCAGTGGAACGATTTGCAGCGGAAAACAAAGTAGCTTGTTTTTCGGGATTAAGATGTGGTCACGGCTACAAACAACAATTGTTGTTTCAAGGCCATAAATATCAGTTAAACAAGAAGACTCAAGGGATTGAATTAAGTTGCGAAAATCCTATTGGTTCAGAGCAGGAGTTATTTCGATGAAATTGACTCATTTTGAAGGTCGACTATTTCAACAGTTAGAAAAAGCCATTTTTAATGTGACCCCGGGAGTGCAGGTTCAGGTTTTCCAAAGTGGAAAAAAAGTGTGTGATATTTCCGTAGGGCAAACTTATTTTTATTATGATTATGCCAGTCTAACTAAAATTATTTTTTCAGTGCAAACAATGATCAAGGCTTTTGACGAGGGCCGTTGGGAACTACAAGATAAAGTAAAGAAATATCTCTCTTGGTTTCCGCACGAACAGACTCGAATTATTGATCTAATGAATCACTCTTCGGGTTTGGCTTGGTGGTACCCGATTTATAAAGAAATGGATCTGAATCAACCACGAGAAGTTCGTAGAGAGTTTTTAAGAAACTTTTTATCCAAAGCACCTGTGGAAAACAAAACTGATAAAAGCGTTTATTCCGATGTTGGTTATTTTGTCTTGGGCTTCATCATAGAAGAATTTTATCAAAAAGATCTTTTAACCGTATGGAATGAAATTAAAGATGAGTTCTATGCACGTAGCACTTTAGATTTTCATATTGATAATATACCAAAAAATAAAGTGGCCTTTTATGCACCCACCGAAACCTGCCAGTGGCGCCGAAAAATGTTGCAGGGTGAAGTTCATGATGAAAACACTTGGTCTTTTGGTGGGCTTTCAACGCATTCAGGATTGTTTGGAAGTATTGATGATTTAGGATGGTACGGTCTGTATTTGCGCAGCCAATTGCTGGGAATATCAAAAACCGTAATTAAACAAAAAACAGCGAAAATTTTTGCAACCCGTTCTCGTCCGACCGGACAAGGTGATTGGGCGTTGGGATACATGATGCCAACTCCAGGATCTGCAAGTTGCGGGAATTATTTTTCGCCAATGTCGATTGGGCACACGGGCTTTACCGGAACTTCTTTATGGTATGATCCAACCCAAGATTTAATTGTGGCGATTTTGAGTAATAGAGTTTTTTACGGGCGAGAAAACAAAGAATATTTAACCTTGCGACCACAGATTCACAATTGGGTGGTTGAAGGATTAAGAAGAAGTTAGGTTTTAACGAGACGTTTAGTAAGGGTTATCATGGATTTAAAACAAGGTTCACACATACATTTAATGGGAATTTGCGGAACGGCGATGGCTAGCCTTGCGGGATTATTAAAAGACCGTGGATTTAAAGTCAGCGGTTCAGATGCGAATCCCTATCCACCTATGTCGACGCAAATCGAATCCTTGGGTATCGAAATTAAAAAAGGATATTCGGCAGCAAATCTTCACCCAAAGCCTGATTTCGTTGTTGTCGGAAATGTGATATCTCGCGGAAATGCCGAAGCGGAAGAATTAGAAAAATTGTCTATACCATTTACATCTTTGCCAAAGGCAATGGGTGAATACATTATCGCTAATCACGAATGTATAAATATCAGCGGCACTCACGGAAAAACGACAACCACTTCTTTGATGTCTTGGCTGTTGGATCAACTGGGAGAAAAACCAGGATTTCTGATCGGTGGAATTCCAAAAAATTTTTCTTATTCTTTTCGTAATCCAGTAAAAAAATATTTTGTTATTGAAGGTGATGAATACGACACGGCCTACTTTGATAAGGTTCCCAAATTTACTCACTATCGACCTAAACATACCATCTTAACTAGTGTCGAATTTGACCATGCCGATATTTACAAAGATTTGGATGATGTTAAAAAGGCTTTTGCTCAGTTGATAAAATTGACTCCCGAAGATGGTACACTGATTTATTGTGCTGATGAGAAGAATGTTGCCGATTTGGTCAAAAGTTCAAAAACCAAAAATCGATTTGGATATGGATTAAAATCCGATGATTATTTGGTTAAAAATTTCCAGGCATCGCCTGAATTTTCAA
>JAYSSX010000388.1:0-2918 GCA_043720315.1 Pseudobdellovibrionaceae bacterium
CGATGGCCAAACTTCAACTTGTAAGTTTTTGCCCCCAACGCTATTCCTAAAATTTGGTGCCCCATACAAATTCCAAAAACAGGAACTTTTCCCAATAAACTTTTTACTGTATCTGCAGCTTCTAATACATCGGCAGGGTCGCCTGGCCCGTTGGTCAACATAACAAAATCAGGCTGCCCTTGCATGAGTTGCTCTGCGCCGGTTCGACTAGGAAATATTTTTACTTCTCGGCAGCGTGATAATAATTCGCGGACAATATTTTCTTTACATCCGAAATCCAGGATATGAACTTTAGGACCAGCAGGTTTTTGCCCCTTGCGGGTTTCTACCGACTTAGTACATGCTAAATGAACCCAGTCTTTGTCCATCTTCTTTTTTTCCAGGATTAGTGACTTTGCTTGCGATTTCGCTTCTGTCACCCCTGCCGCATAAACCAAAGCTCCCCAAGTTGTTCCTGACTTACGAAGCCGACTCACTATCAATCTTGTGTCTACGCCATCTAAACTGGGAATGCTGTTTTGATTGAGTCGTTCAACCCAACTATGATCGTCTTCGGAATTTTGAATCTGCAAACAGACGAAACCTTCGATCCAAAATTTTTTCGATTCCCAAAACTCATTACTAACACCATAATTGCCTTGTTGCGAGGCGGTCATAACTACGATCTGCGAAAGATAAGAAGGATCGGTTGCAATTTCTTCGTAACCACTATGGGAGGTATTAAAGACTACTTCGCCCGCACGCGGAACGCCTCCATGCCACTGTCCTGAATAGCACTCACCTGATTCTAAAACTAAAAAACCATTCACTCTAAATTTCCTTTTTTAAAAACAGCCGCAACAAAGCCTCGCGAACATAAACTCCATTTTTTACCTGAGAAAAAATCAAACTACGTGGGTCATCAAAAACAGCTGAATCCAATTCAACGCCATGGTTGACCGGTCCAGGGTGAAGAATAAACTGATCTTTGCGCATTTTCTGCAAACGATCTTTCGTTATACCAAAATTATTGCGATAAGTTTCTTGATCCATGCCTCCAGAAGGTTCTTGCGAAAGCGAAATCGTGTTGGTGTGTCTTTCTAACTGAACTCGCAATGCCATCACCGCATCAGCCCAGTCTAAAGCATCATCAATCGACTTCATTTTTCTAACCGAGCTATCTTGGCGTAGGAAGGATTCGGGTCCACATTGAACAACATCAACACCTAAGATCTGCAATAATTCAAAATGGGAACTAGCTACTCGGCTGTGCTTGACATCGCCAACGATGGCCAACTTCAAACTTTTTAGCTTTTTAAATTTACCGTAAAGAGTGTAGGCATCTAACAAAGCTTGCGTCGGATGTGCCTGCGTTCCCCAACCTGCTGAAATAAAACTAGTTTGCGGAGACAATTCTGGAATTTTCTTTTCTATGATTTCGCGAATATTTATCTTATCAGAACAACGAACTAAGAGACCTTCGGGCTGCATCGCCAAAACATTGTATATTGAGTCTTCAATGGTTTCGCCTTTTTCGAGGCTGGTTGACTCCCCTCCATCAAAAAAGAAGGACCGACAATGAGCCCGGTGGCAGGCCATTTCAAAACTAAGCCTTGTTCTTGTGCTGGGCTCAAAAAACATCATTGCCAATGTCGGCATTTTGAACGTTTCATCTTGCAAAGACGCTCGACGTTGATTTTTCTGAGTATTTAAAGTGTCTACAAAATTAAAAAATTGTTCAATCTGTTGCGGCGAATAGTTTTTAAGATTCAGAAGGTGAGAACCTAAGATAGACATTGGGATTACGCTATCAAAAATTGAAATTTGCGGTCAATGAACTTTTGAAAAAACCCGCTCCCAACGCACCTCAGGAAGAGACTGGAATAGCCATTTTTTCTGCCAATTTAAGGATAGCCAAATCAGGACAACTCGTCCTTCCAGGCGGTTAGCCGGTACTGTCCCCCAATACCTAGAATCATCACTGGAATCCCTGTTGTCACCAAGCAGAAAAACCTCGTTTTCAGGCACAATTATGGGTCCAAAACTTTTTTCGCTATCCCGTTTTTGCAAAATGATACTTCGGGATTCGGACCTGTTTGATTCTTGAAGAAGAATCTGATTTTCTGAGCCCTCAAGATCTCCCAGAATTTCCGAACTTAGCTTTTCATACTGAAAGGAAAGGTTATTTACAATGAGACGCCCATTTCGCAATTCAATTCGATCTCCAGGAAGCCCTACAACTCTTTTAACATAATTGACCTTGGGAATATCAGGAAAGGTGAATACAACGATTTCTCCTCGTTGCGGCAATTGGCCTGCCACTTTAGTTGTCATAAACGGAACTTTAACTCCAAAAGGCAGACGATAAGAGAAGATAAAATCACCGGGTTTTAAATTGGGAGCCATTGAGGTCGTAGGCACCTTATATCCGGTTAAGATAAAAGTACGAACACAGAGCGCTAGGAACAGGGCGACCATTATATTTTCGACATATTCTCTTAATGGTTTTTGCGGGTTTTGCTGCATTCAGCTTTAATTAACCGACTGAAAAAAACGATTCCATCTCATGGTATTAGGATCGCAAAGAATTCGGGCAGAAGGCAAGGTTTTATCACAAGACATAAAAATAAATAAAGGACGACCAACGATGTTTTCCATAGGAACAAATCCCCAAACTCGCGAGTCGCTGGACTCATCACGATTGTCGCCCATCATAAAATAATGTCCTTCGGGAACCTGAACACTGGCATAATTTGATTTTTTAATTTGGCCGCTATGGAAACGGACCGTGTGATCCCCCTCGACAAAGTATTCGTATCCCTTTTCAATTTCTTTATTAATCGCCATTGGTAAAATGGCTTCACGATTTACGAAAACTTTTCCGTCTTGCATTTCGATTGTTTCGCCTGGCAAACCAACGACTCTTTTTATAAAATAAA
>JAYSSX010000389.1:0-3400 GCA_043720315.1 Pseudobdellovibrionaceae bacterium
ACATCAATGGATGAAATTGACGATAGAAATATGAATGAAGAAGGAATATTTGTAACTCAGGATCCTGAAAAATTATTAGAGCGTGGAATTAAAAATATAAAACAGAAGTATGACCTAATTCGATTGGGCAAATTAGATTTAGTAAGAGGCCAATTAAGTTATGATATTAAGGCTGTGAAGTTTGCTGGAACGACTTATAAGCCTGCGGCGAATATTGGTATCAGCACCAACCTTTCGCTAAGTTCCATTCACTCTAATGTTAGTTTAGATACTAAAAAATCTTTTGCTTCATTTTTGGAAACCAACTTTCCCAAAGGTTTCAAAGGCAAGTTAAGTCTAGTACTAGCTGATGGAACAGAATATGAAGTCAATACTATGATCGGTGTTCATACTGCGAAGACGGCGAAAAACGCCGGAATGAATGTAATTATTAAAACAACTCGGGAATTGGAAGAAATTGCTTCTCGTTACTCGACAGTAAAATAAGGTGAATATATGAAATTTTTTACCCTTTTATTAATTTCCTTGGTGGCTGCAAATTCAGCCCTTGCGGACAGTTATATTGTATTGTTTAAAAAGCAAAGTTTAACAGTATTGGCCAACGATAAACCCCAGTTTCTGAAGACAATGCAAAAAACAAACAGCGATTACATTAATGGCCTTCAACAGTGGCAAAAAACGAAAAGACCTGATATCAATTTGACAGTAACCAAAGATCTTTGGTCGGCTTTCGCTGTCGTAGTAGAGGTACCTGTAAGCCAGGTGAATGCATTGAAATCGGCACCAGAAGTTACTGCGGTAGTTCGAAATAAGTCTAGACAATTTCTGCGTCCTTCCGATGAATCGACTGCAGGTGCAACTGTGGGTTGGAGTTCCGCAATGAACGAAAGATTGTGGGCACATCAGAATTTAAGATTAAATGATGTGAACTATACGATGCCAACCGTTGACGGAACTGGAATCACCGTGGGCATTCTTGATACCGGAATGGAATCTGGGCATGAGCAACTCTTAAATTACACAGAAGACGCAAACGGCGAACCTATTAAATCCAGTCGAGTTGTTCGATTTAAAGACTTTGTTTCTCATTTGCCTCTTCCTTACGATGATCATGGTCATGGTACTCATGTTGCGGGAACAATTGGTGGAGTTTACGTTGGACTTGCGCCGAAAGTAAAATACGTCATCGGAAAAATATTATCTGGAATTGGCTATGGAACGGATGCAATGTGTTTAGATGGAATGCAATGGATGATTGATCCTGATGGCGATCCACAAACTAATGATATGCCAACCTTAGTAAGTAATTCTTGGGGCGCAGAAATCGCTGATGGTGAAAACGATATCGCAGAGTTTGAGCCGTATCGTCGCATTTTGCAAAGCTGGAACGCTTTGAATATAGTTCCTGTTTTTGCCGCTGGTAATTCTGGAGGTGCACCGAATGGGATTCCTGGTGGATTGCCAGAGGCCCTTGCGGTTGCGGCAACTGACTACAAAGATAATATTGCTTGGTTTTCCAGTCTTGGACCAAATGTTTGGATTATTGAAGGGCAAAAAGTGATTGTCCCTAAACCAGACATTGCTGCTCCTGGAGTAAAGATCCTTTCTTCAATGATGAAGAAAGGTTATGCTTCTTGGTCTGGAACTTCAATGGCAACACCTCATGTTTCTGGGGCAATTGCGCTTTGCCGACAGATCAGTCCTGATATTTCGATTGAAAATATTAAGAAGAATCTTTTTGAAACCGCAAAAAAACGTCCTGACTTTAATGCTTTTGGCCAAGGAATTCTTAACATGTTTGAATTCTTAAAAGCTTGCCAGGCTACCAAATAAATTAATTTTTATTTAAATCAGAAAGGTCCACTTAGCGAAAACTAAGTGGATTTTCTTTCCCTGATGCGAAGTTCGTTGGATTTCTCCTGATAATTTTCTGGAAATGGCACGATCGAACCACGAGGAATTACCGGTAGATGTCCTTTGTCGAAATCCTTATGCATCCATGCGAAAAACCGGCGTTCTTGGTCGTAACAGATAAGCTGTCGATTTTTCCCTTTTTCTTCTAAAAGGTCGCCAACAGTACGAATCCATTTTGGCGATTCTAACGGAGCCGCCTCTGTCAGTTGAGAACTCACTTCAGCAGGAACCAGTAATCCGGGTTTGGCTGATACTAAATAACTAAAAGTAAGAGTCTGATTTTTTATCGGTAGATTTTTTTCCAGTTCTAAAAACCAATTTGGCATTTTCCAGTGAATGCGGTCATGACACCAGTCCTTAGGAGACTGGGTTAATAACGGGCAGGCCTGTTGATGTAAACAAGGTGCTAACATTTCCTGACCTTGATCAATCATCGTTTGCCGAAGTTGCATCAATTTTCTGCCGTCGGTAGAAGTGGAGGGTTCTAGGATAACGATAAGATCATAGTTCTTAAAAAGATTTTCGTGATTGGGGATTTCCGTCAGAGCATAAGAAGCAAATAAAATTTTAATTGGATTAGCTGTGGTATTTCGCTCAGACTTTTCACCTAGCAATTTTTTTGCAAACGCCGCTTTCCGCCCATGAAGTTCAATCAGTTCAGGTCGATCTTTAAAAGTTTCGTTAAATAAATTTTGATGCCAACGTGACGGTACATCAGAAACCTCAAAGTAAGTCACTCTGCTGATGTGTTTAATCGCCTCGGGGTTTTCTAAAAAGAAGGCCAGCGAGCAAGAGCCAAATCCACTTCCCAACTCGTCAATTTCAATGGGCGCTTTTTCGGACAATCGTGCCAAAGAATCTGCATTGAGAATGTTTAACCTATTCAGTTGTTGGAAAACGGCTTTTGATCGTAAAAAATTTAATGGCAGATAATAAAAAAGATAGCCTAAAATAGTATTTTTATCTTCCCAAGGAGTTTTCCCGTCGGGAGTATTTATATAAAAATCACTGAGCTGCAAAATACTGTCGGCAGTTTTTTTTGCAGAAAATGGTGTTGACCATTTTTCTTCACTTAATTTTAGAATGGCTTTTTCAAATTCAGGTGGCAGTTCTTGGATTGAATGTTGAAACGGTTTCATAATTTTATTATTTCTGCAGCCACAACGGGTGCGCTAATTTGACTCATACAATCCTGTGCGTCCATTTCAGGAGCAAAAACCATTGAGTTTAATGATAAGGGACCCCAACGCCTTGCTAAATGGGAACGAACAGGGGAAAAAAGGCTGTAGGTAGGAACTTGCAATAGGGCAGCAATATGCATCACTCCAGTGCTGGGCGCCACACAGGCCTTGGCTGATCTTAAGATAGTAATTAGTTCGGAGAAGCTTAATTGGTTAACCAGCGAAATTACAAGAGGATCGTTTTTAAAATGAGTAATGATCTGATCTAAATAAGGTTCATCGATGGCTGTGCCGGTTAAAATAAC
>JAYSSX010000390.1:0-6960 GCA_043720315.1 Pseudobdellovibrionaceae bacterium
CTATTTTTTCAATAATGGCACTAGACTGCCTTCTGGCATCCTTCTCTTGCTCATTTAGATGTCCATAAAATTCGTATATATTAGAATATTCAAGCCGGCCATCTACCTGCATCCGTGCAATCAATCGAAAGTCAGCTTTGTTTTTAGCTTCACGGTAAGCTTCTTCCGAACAAACCACATCAATTCCAAATTTCTTTGTAAGGCCATCCAGTCGCGAAGTTAAATTAACAGCATCGGATACAACCGAAATAGAAAGGCGATCTTCGTAACCAACCGCGCCCAAAAGAACTTTTCCGAAATGGACTCCCATTCCAGTTTTGATGGCATCGCGAGCACCGCCCGTGCGATGAGTGGCATTGTATTTACCTAATGACTTTTGAAACTCGATACAGGCCTTGAAAGCCTCATCGGGATCCAAAAATAAGGCCATAATGCCATCACCAAGAAATTTATCAATAATGCCATTATGTTTCTTTATGATTGGCGCTAAGCTAGAAAAATATGAATTCAAAAATGAAACAGCTTCAGACGGAGTCATTCGTTCGGACAAAGTGGTGAATCCTCGGATATCACAAAAAACAATGGTCATCTTCAATTCACGACCGGCTTTTATATTGATATCTTTTACTGTTTTACTCCCCAATAAATTAATAATTTCAAAAGGAACAAATCGCGAGTAGGATTTCGCTTGCTCCCCCAATTCAATGTAAGCTTCAATGGTATCATTTTGTGCAATTTGCTTTTCTAGCGCGATAGCCATCTGCTGCGCAGCAAGTGTCAATAGACTGAGATCATCTTTGGTAAGAACTCGATCTGTATAAAAGGTATCAGCAAGCAGTACACCATGACTATCATTACTGGCCTTTATAGGAACTCCAATGAATGACTTAGAACCCGAAGTTGACAAAAGATCGTGAGATTCGGGACTAAATAGGGAAGCCAAGTGTTTTTTAACGTCTTCAATAAGAACCGAATTTCCATAACGATAAATATTTGAAACTTTTGTCGCATCACTGCTATCGATATTGATTGGCAATTTGAAGGATTGAAACTTTGAAGATAGCGAACTTTCTTTTAAACTAAAAGCCCGAACCTCCAAAAATTCTCGCTTTTCGTCATGAAGCAAAATCAAAACACGATCAAATGACAAAATTGAAGTTAGTTTATCAGCAGCTAGCTTTAAGATCTCTTCGACGGAAGAAGTTTGAATCAGTGAATTCGTGATCTCATTAATTGCTTCAGATTCTAGAAGCTTTCTTTGCAATTCAATCTTGGTTTCAACTAACGATCGATATTGTTTGTCCATCTTATTCAAAGTATCTTCAGTTTGGTGCGAACCTTCCAGCAATTCAGATTGCCTGCTTTGGAGTGAAATAATCCGAAGTGAAAAATATACCAGAACACCAGAAAGAATTGAATAAAAGATGTTTGAGGTAAAATGATCTACAATGAAAAAAAGGCAGCCGGCAAAAATAAATGGCAGTAGCAGACCTGAAAAGAATTTTGCTTTTTCTAAAGAATATTTAATTTCAAGATTATATTCATTTTCGCTTTTCTTAACAGAAATGACCTTTGAGTCAGGTAAGTTTTTTATCTTTGAAAATCCAGAATAGTAACCAACGGCATTTCTGGTTATTATATTTAGCGTCTCTCTTAATAGCTGAATCTCTTGTGGAGTAAGTCCATCTTCAATAATTGCAATTTTAACTTTAACAAATCCGGCTTTTTTCTCTAGGAGCTTAAATTCAACAACCTTGTTGAAATGCTTTACAAAATTCCAAATGTTGTTGTAAATTTCTTCCAGCGTAAGAATATTTTTTAGCAAATAAAATACAGGCCCAAGAATCTGCTTATTAAATGAATCCCTTCCAACCTTAAATTCAAAGTCCTCATCATCTATATGCTTATGTAGTTGTTCTACAAATTTTGCATTGAATTCGATGGATACCCATCCAACTCCTGCCTCTAAATATTTTCTATTTAGCCCAGCATTTTCAATAATCATATTCATGTTAATGTGCGGATAGTTTTTCTCTACATAATCTATGTAAGATTTAAATACCTTTGAGTGAAAATGTTGTTTGGTCAAATTTACGTTTATTTCAGACATCTCAATGACTTATCGTACGGAAATTGGAAACGAACAATCCTACCATAGTCTAGTATTGGTGTAAATTTTGTACCTTCTCTCACCGAAAAATTAGTAACATAAGGAGTAATATCAGGAGTGACTCAAAATGAACAATCTTTATGAACGAGCAGGCGAATTTTGGAAAGCGAAAAGTAATGCTCTAAAAAACCGCCCTTGGAGCGTAAGACTTAACAACGGCGAACTAGGCCTTACCCACTATAAAGGTTTTCTTCTTGAAACCTATCACAACGCAGGAATGAATCCCCAGTTGCAAGCCTACTCCACAATATTTTTTAAGGAAATTAATAGAGACATGGTAAAAAAGTTTTACCAACATTCAATTTCTGAAATCGGACACGACTTACTTGCGCAAAGTGATTTAGAAGCTCTAGGTGTTTCTGAAAACCTTGTTGTGAACTCTCAGCCGCTGCCGACTACTCGTGCTTTTTTTGCTAACACCTATTATCAGATTCAAAACCACGGTGTTACCGCATATTTAGCATATCTTTTTCATCTTGAGTTTTCTCCGGTTACAAACGGACCTGCCATTATGCAGATGCTAAAGGGGAAAGGCATTCCAGATCAAGCGCTAACATTTTTACATGAGCACTCAACTATTGATATTCAGCATCTAAAATTGATGAAAGCTTATTTAGAAAATCTTATCCATGACGAAAAACAAGAACAAATTTTCTTTAGTTGCCTTTCGGATAATATCATTTTGCATAATTTAATGCTTGAAGCAGCATTTGAAAACGGCGAAGTCTTATTTGCTAATAGAATTTCTTCCGCTGTATCTTAAGTATTTTTCCGATGAACTTATAAAATAAAATGTTTACATACTCTATCAGAGAGTGCTTTAGAATTTGTCTATCTATCATGTAATCATTCATCTCCCTCCATAAATAATTCCAGGCCAGCGGAGAAATGTCAGCTCCATAATCAGGTTGAGACCGCTTTCCAATAATTATAAAATGCTCAATGCCTGATAAGTATGGATGCGGGTAACTCATTCCGGTTTTTTTGAACCCCAACTTTTTATAGAGCGTCCAAAGTTTAACGTCCGTAGAGGTTAGAATAAAATCACGATCACCGCACAATACCGACTTATAAGTATACTCAAATACGCGATTCAATAAATCAGTGCGCCTGTACTCTGAGTCTGTACAAAGTCGTGAAATTTCAACAATCTTTCGCTTGTCCGGAACTTTCACTGGATATCCGTTTGGATAGACTTTTTCGGTATCAAGAACGCAATCTTCGCTATCGGGATATGAAATTGAAACAGAAGCAACCAATTTCTCGCCATGAAAGGCAATCAGAATTCTACTCAAATGATCAAGAGGCGCTTTCATATCAGTCCAACTTTTAGAAGAGTCTATTTTGCCAGCATCTAAATACGATTTAAAGCGTAACTTTAATACGCTTTCATACTCAGAGGTAGTTTTTACAAATCGGAACCTAAAACCATTACTAAACTCTTTTGTTTCAAACCCTAACTTACGGACTATTAAGGGTGAAAAATTACAATTGAGAACTAACTGATGCGCCAACCAATTTGTCACCTTACTGGAAACCTTGTTAATTTTCATTTGAATGAGAATTCGTTTCGTTCCTACTTTGTGAACTTCAATCACCTCGCCATAAATTGAACTTTTCTCATCCTCATAATTAAGGAGCCATACGTTTATTATTTGCCCTTTAAATAAAATTAATTCTGTATCATAAAGTTCGCATAACCAAATCTGAGAAGAAAATTCTATTACTGAAATAAGGGATCGCTCGAAAAATAAATACGGCTTGTACAACGTCAGAGAAACTTTGAAGTAATCTGGTATGACGACCGGGAACTCTTCCCTATTCAAAGGTGCAATACTTGCCAACGGGCTAATTTGATTATTGAACTCAAATCCAACTCTTAAACTTCCGCCGATATCCTTTTTCCAGAGAACTGTTGAAACGTAAATTACCTGCTGAAAATCAGGAAAGTGAATTTCAAAATTCACAGTTTGGCCCAAAGACAAAGAAATTCCTAAAGGTAATCTTACTGAGCAGCCAAACGGACTAATATTGAAAATTTCGACTTGCACTTTTTCGATTTCATTTACATTGACGAAAGATTTTATTCCGTCGCTCTTTCGGATATCTAATCGATCGGAAAGTCTCAGGAAGTCTTTGTCTGTCATTATATCAGAGTGAATACGCATGGTCGTCATTTAAGTTTCTCCACTTAATAAGATCGGCAGTTCACGTACAAAACTTCACAGTCAGTCAATTCCATAGCTACAAAAGAACTCTTATGTTACATCTTTTTATTTGGTTTCAATAGCTGATTTCGGAGCATCCGGCTCGAAAGCTTTACTTGCAGGCACGCGTAGATCAAGGCGTGGTTGCCAAAATTCGCGACGCTCGCGTTCGAAACGTGAGTACTTAGCATCAGTTTTAAGGATGTCTTTGATTCTCGCTTCAGATTCTTTCTCTACCGTTCGCATTTTTGTCACTGTCATCTCAACAAAATCAGGATTGATTTGTTTATATTCCTCTTCCAAACGGGAAAACATAGAGCGTTCAATACCAACTAGTCGTGCAACAACCTCATCATCCATCTTCATTTCTTTAACGAAAACACGATAAAGTTTCCTGATCCAATCGTTTTCATAATCTTTATTAGACTGCGCCTGATAAAAGCCACTCGTATAAATAAAATTATCAACAAAGCTAGATTTCCAGTCAGCTGTTTGCACAGGCACAAACTTCTTTGCTTCCTTAATTTCTCTTTGTTCACGTGTAAACTCTTGCTGTGCTGATTCCCCACGCTCATTAGTCATTCTGAAAAACTTGTCGTCGAACACACCAAGAACAGGACCCAAAACATAATAAACCACTGCCAACCCTGCCGCGCCCAATGCCCAAGTTTTAATTCGAACACGACGTTCTTCAGACAACTGAGCAACTTCCATCTTAACGTCTTTATCTAATACACGAGACAATTCTATGTAATTCTCATCGAATGCCTTAGCAACAAACTGACGTACTTCTTTTTTAATAACATTCTGAGGATCAGTTAAGGTCTGCGATGACGTCAAAAAGTTCGCCATCAACCCTTCTAGATCTTGAGTCAAAAGTAAAGCAAATTTCTCTTTTCGAGCAGAAAAGCTTGCCAATGTGTCTTTGATTTCTTTTTCAGCCTTTTCACGTTCGTACAAACGAATCTGCTGAAGTTCCCTTTCCATATCTTGCTTGTGCCGTGTATGTTCAATTTTAACGGCTTCTTTAGCATTATGGATTTGCGCCTGCAAGCTGGACTTCGCATTCTGCGATTCCGTCTCTAATTGGCCAATCTGCATTCGATAAGCAGCAATATTTCTAGAAGCTTCTGTAATATCAAATTGGATTTCTTTTAGTAGTTTCGATTTCTCTTTATACTCTTCGAAAGTAGCTTGATATTTAGTATCCATCTCTTTCAGCTTGTTAACATGCTCAACTTCAATAGCAACCAATCTGTCTTTTAATCTCAATTCAGCTTCATCTCTGGTTTTCTTGGTTTCAACCTGTAGTCCGTGAAGTATTTCTTTGAATTCTTTTTGATTTTTTTCAAATTCGGCACGCTGATTCTCGACCAGTTCTCTATGTTCGCGCTCATTTGTCTCAACTAAATTTTTATACTTTTCATTCTGAGCATGGACCAACTCTGCATTTTCATCTTTTAGTCGCTTGTTCAATTCCGCGAATTCTTCCTTTACGCGATTTTTATTCGCCTCATGGTCAGTCATCAACGTTTTCTCTAATATTTCATATTCGGTTTTAAATTTCAAAACCTGCGCATCATGAACAACTTTCAGTTCAGAGACTATAGTGCTGTGCTCGTCACGCAACTTGCTTAGATTTGACTCGATATTATTTTTACTTTCAGTCAATCTTTCAATAGTTTCTTCAATGTCTTTATTTTTGAGATCATTCTGGGTCAATTTATTTTTTAAATCCATTAAAGTCTGACGACTGCGATCCAGCTCAGCTTTATTCTCTTCATGCTCGTCTAAGTACTGCTGCTTACGTTCATCATATTCTTGGTTAAGAATTTTATCACGTACATCGCGCTCAGTAATCCATTTTTGTCTTTCATTTCGAAGTTCTTCTTCTTTTTTACGATTAGTAACTTCAATTTCTTTCATTCGCTGAGACGTCATCTCTTCGTATTGTTTCTTTAAATCCTCTTTCAAACGTTCTGCTGCTTTGTAGGCTTCGGCGATGATTTTATCAGCTTTTTCTTGCGCAAACTTCCGACTAATCTCGACCGTCTCATTAGATATTTTTTCTGCTTTAACTTCGGCTTCCGCCAAAATAGAACGAGCTTCAGCAATAACACGTTTAGCGTGTTCTTCACTTTCTTCTTTTTTGGTTTTAAAGATCTGCTCGGCGGCCGCATTGGCTTCACGTAATGCGTTGTCAGCATCCAATGAGGCTTTTAAATTACTTTCTCGGCTTTGATCTAAGAAATCCTGAGCTTGCGCTTTTAAATCAAAAACTTCTGCATCGGTAGCTTCTTTGATCTTTTTGATCCGAGCATCTGCCTCGTCCGACATCAGACGAACTTGTTCTTTAGTTTTATTCAGCATTTCGTTAGCGTCAAAAGTCAGCTGCTGAACTTCTTGTTTTGTTTTTGATAATGCATCATCAGCTTCGCCTTTTGAGCGCGCATAGTAGGATTTTGCGTCGACAATAAGATGTTTAGCTGTTTCTTGGGCTTCTTCAACAGTTGTTTTTTTATAATTATTGGCTTCATTTAATATCTGCGCCTTAGACAAATTGGCTTCCGCCATTGTCGTGCT
>JAYSSX010000391.1:0-2795 GCA_043720315.1 Pseudobdellovibrionaceae bacterium
CAGCAGTGGATCAGTGAAACCAGTTTAGATGACGAGGAGCCTTCGAACTACATTCCCGAACGTTATTCGCGAAAAACAAAAATTTACCCAATAAAAAACCATATGGATTTCAGATTATCTGCCGATGTATTATACTGCGATTGGTTCAATTCGGACTTTAATAAAGATACGAAAGATAAAAATCGCAATTGCTTACGTGCTCACATTTACCCTCGCTTAACTTGGAGTGACTATTACGTATTTATTTTAGCCCCTCGCTTAAGCACCGTTCAAACCAATCAGTCTCAATTTTTAGACACAACCCCCAGCCAAGTCGGAGTTGAAAAAAGTGGCGCCTATCTATCTGAGGTTTTCACCGGGGTTAAAACAAATACATTCTCCGTTTATTTGGGACTGCAGAAGGTTTCACTGGCCGATGGTTATCTTTTGAATGATCAATCATACTCTAACGAACCTCTTAGCCACTTAAGTCTCAAAATTTCAGACGATAGAACGGCTATTCCTTTTGATTTTTATTATACAAAGGGACAACAAACTTCGCAGACCGCTGATGGAAAGTTTCCGTTTGATCTTACAGCCCTACAGCTCCACTTTTTAACACATTCTTCCAATCTATATTTTATGCAAGCCAAAGGAGAAATCAAAAAGGGATCAGTCAGTGATTTGAATTTGAACCACGTCGGATTATTTAGCAAAAACCGAAACAAAAATTTTGAATATCAAACTTCATTGATTTTACAAAAAGGTGACTATTCATTGGCTACTAAAAATTTAGAACTCAACGAAACTTTAGTGGATCTTAAGATTGCTTATTATTTAAGTCCTCGAGTTCGAACCTCGTTACGAAGTTTTAATATTAGTCCGAAGTTTACCAGTTTAGTCAGCAACCAATACGCATTGGGATTTCTACCTACTTTAAATGTACTCAATAACATTAACCAGTTACGATTCGCAGCTGACTTCCGGGTTAACGAAACAACAGCTTTTGGTTACGAATGGATTCGTTCGCATGAAAAAGACAGCAATGGATTAAAACATTGGACAGTTAGCTCGCAGAATGATCAATTAATCGGAGAAGAACATGATTTTATTTATTCAAATAATTTTTCCGAGTTGGCCAATTATCAGGTGATCGGATTTATTTTTCAACCGGACCGAATGACTTTAAATAAAGATGTCGCAACGGGCCTGCAAGTAAGAGCCAGTATTTCATTTTAATTCGAAAGAATTCTAAAAAAAAGGCCCCTCGACAAATCGAAGGGCCATACAAACAACATTTCTTTATCTAACCAAAATTAAGAGTTTGGAACTAATTTAACTTATACACTAATCCGAACGGCTGTTTACCTTGAATACCAGTGGGAACTTTAACTCCTGTTACTTTCAGGGTGTAGGTGCCGGCGTCTACCTGAGATTCAATCATTTCCGAATTATTTTTAGCATCGTTTAATCTTACGGCCTCACCTTTAGAATTTACCAACTGCAAATCCAGATTATTAACTAAAGTAACCGTCGCTGCAGCTGCTGCTGGGGCATCAAAATAACTGAGCACAGCGGTTAGGTGAGCAGCTGATTTAACTTCGAATTTAAATTCAACCGATTGACCTTCGCCAACTGAAGAATCAAAACCCTGAAATTCTAAATTACTTACAGTCTGTCCCAAATCTACTTTTCCAAAACCTTCGTCAAAATTGGGACGTTTTGTTTTCAACTCTTGAGTGGGACTACCTTCGCCATACTGACCAGGAAACAAATCTTGAGTTGAAGCGATAACAGCTGCTTTCAACAATGCGCCCGAAGGTTTAGCGATATTTAATTTCTCTTGAATGTATTGACGAATAACAGTTGCCGCGCCGGAAACCAGTGGCGTTGCCATTGAAGTTCCTCCGCTGTAAACATAATCTTTATTATACTCACCCCAAAGAACTCCTGCCTTGGGATTTTGCGAACGCACGCTGAGGATATTTGTGCCTGGGGCAACGACTTCAGGTTTTGTGCGACCGTCTTTGGTTGGACCACGTGAACTGAAAATAGCGATCCCGTTGGCATTGTCCGAAACCTTTGAACTGAAAATTGGCTCGGCTCCCCAACTTTCGGCCGCATTTTTAAGATCTTTAACTTGCTTTTGAATTCCACCTGTATCTAAAAGATTTTCGCTGGCTCCAACAGTTAAACAATTTTTTGCTACACCCGGTGAAGAAATGGAATCGCTGTCGATGACGCCATTTTTGTCTTTATCTACGCCGTTATTTCCGGCGGCAAATACGATCAACATGTCCTGATTTTTGAACATAAAATCGTCTACTTGAGACGCCATTGAATCATACACACCAAAGTTTTTAGCAGATCCCCAAGAATTTGAGTGGACAGTGGCTCCGGCATTTTTAGCCTGAGAGAAAAGATCTGATAGTTTTGGAACCATCAAATTATCCATAATATCAGACCACATTCCTTCCATAACTAAACTAGCGCCGTAAGCACCGCCTTTTAGTAATCCACCCTTGGCCGTTCCACGTCCTAAAACGGATCCAGCAACATGAGTTCCGTGTCCCATCGGGTCACCCCAAGATTTCCCACCGATACCAACAATAAGACCTTGCTTTACGGCACCTTTAAAATCTTGATGGATTGTTGTTAAGTCGCCTGAATCCAAACCGGTATCAGCAACGGCCACAATTTGATTTTTGCCAGTAAATGATTTGTCCCATGCCGAGCTAAAATTCATCACTTTAGTTCCGGTTTCAAATCCATTTAGCTCTGCTTCGACGGCCAAGGTATCCCTTGCCGGATTGTCG
>JAYSSX010000392.1:0-2699 GCA_043720315.1 Pseudobdellovibrionaceae bacterium
ATTCTATCTGATGGTGTCTCATTATGGTACAATAAAAATCACCTGTAATTGTGATTGTGCTATTGATTGGCGCAATATTAATATTGCGCAGTAGGCATCACATTTGCTGAAATACTATGTATCAAGGGGAAATCTTATGAAATCATTTTCAATGTCTATTAGATATACATATGTCTTATTACTTTTAGGCACCCTACTGACAATAGGATATCACTCTGATGTTTATGCAGTTGACGCTGCAAAACCAAATGGAACTCGGGCTGCCGCAGCAGCACCAGCTGGGACAGCACTTTTAGCAGCGCCGGTCGTCGCAGCAGCACCAGCTGCAGTGGCGGCACCAGCTGCAGTGGCGGCACCAGGATATGTTCCGCCAAAAAATGATAAAGAAATTGTGATGGAAAGTTGTCGGCTTCCAATAAGCGACAGCAACAGCACAAGAATTACTGACCCAAAAACGAAAGCCGAAGAAACAACAGGTGCCTGTTTTACTCGTCTGACAAAAGGCTCATCAGACAGCGCTGATTCCCAATGCAATTCAGCAAGAAAAGAAGCCACCGATGCCTATACAAAACTAAAAACCGCATGTTCTGGAGTTGATTCGGGCATGGAAGTTCCGAAGTGCATTGAATATAATAAAGAATGTAAAGATAAAGAAGACGACACGGAACAATCAACTTCCGAGGCCATGGGCCAACAAATGAATCAAACTTTAGCGCAAGCGACAGGTACGGCACCGGTCAATATGTCGATTCCACAATCAACCGATTCTGAAGATAAACCCTGCCCAAAGATGACTTATGAAAAATGGCAGGACGGATTCAAATCCATTAGTACTAGTTTGGATGAAGCTAATAAAGAATTAGGAAAGTTAAGTGCAGACCTAGCAAAGGTAGATACTGAAAGGAATAAAGATACGAATCGAACCAGCCTCGAAATGAATCGAATGGAACGAGAATTCGATGAAAAAAATAAGTCAGCAGATGCCGACATTCGCGAAAATATTCGCAAAGGGGTTCAGGGCTTTAATAGCGTGAATGCGGAAATCCGTGGTTTAGAAGAAAAAATTCGCAACGACCAAAATGTTTTAGTCTTTATATATCAAGAAAAGGCCCTTCTTTTAAGCCAAGGTTCAAAGGCCATCATGCGATTTGAATGTACCAAAAAATTACAGGATTCCCTTAAAAATTTACCGTCAATCAAAAGCGGCGGGCTAAAGAATTTAGTGTTTCGTTCTGGCAGTTTAAACACAGTAAAGCAGGATGCAGTTAATGAATGTCTGCTTGCTTTAAAAGCTGGGCGAGAAAAGGCAATTAAAGAAAAAGAAATGCTTGTGGAAAATGCAAAATCTAATATTAAAAATAACGAAATTCGTTTAGCTGAATTAAGACAAGAATTAAGTCTCAATCAAAGTCATTTTGAACAGGCCAAAGCCGCAGCCGATGATAGTAAAAATAAATCAGCAGCCCAACAGGCAAAAGAAATGATGGCCAAGGGTCAAGAGAACATAAATTCGTTGCAAGAAGCGCAATCTAAAAAACAAGCCATTCAAACTCAGATTCAGCAGCAGCAAAAAATCGTTACTCGACAAAGTAATCAAATCGCTGGCCTAGGATCAAAACCTGATGCCGATCAAACGGAAACGGGCAAGTCAGCTATGAAGGCCTTTCGCGAATGGGAAGGGAAAATGTTGACCGTTAGGGAAACAAACCACGGAGAATGCTGCACAGGCTTTAGCCTTTGTGACGCCGCCAAATCCGAAGTATTACCCACTGGCAGCGCAAAAGGGACCAAATAAGTCCCATAGCCCCAACCAAAGATGGGCCAGTCTTATATCTAGCGTAATAAAAATTAGTCCTACTCTATTTAGGGGATAATACTTAAAATGGAACTCTTCAAGGAGTTCCTGTGTTTAAGAGACTACTTATCGTATTATTCGTTTTTGCTATTATATGTGGTGCTGGTTTTTTTTTAGCCTACCAATACTTGGTTGGTTCACTTCCAAAATTAATTACCGTAAACGATTACAAACCTTTATTGGTTTCTCAAGTTTATGATCGTAATAATAAAAAAATTGGAGAATTTTTCCGCGAACGCCGCGTATTAACTCCGTACAAAGATATTCCAAAAAACCTGGTAAACGCCTTTTTAGCGGCGGAAGATGATCAGTTCTTTGAGCATTCTGGAATTAACTACATTGCTATTATTCGTGCCAGTTTAGCCAACTTACGTGCCGGCAAAAAAGTTCAAGGTGCTTCTACAATTACCCAGCAGGTTGCAAAAACTTTATTACTGGTGGATTTCGAAAAAACATTTTTAAGAAAAGCCAAGGAAGCCTTACTGGCGCAAGAGATGGAAAAGCACTTATCTAAAGAAGATATTTTATATCTTTATTTAAACCAGATTTATTTTGGGCAAGGCGCCAATGGCGTGGCACTTGCCGCAGATACTTATTTTAGAAAACCTGTGGCCGAGCTGACTTTACCAGAAGCCGCTTTATTAGCTGGCCTCGCTAAAGCCCCAACCGCCTATTCCCCTGTGACCAATCCGGTGCGCGCCAAGGAACGACAAGCGTATGTTTTGAAGCGTATGGCTGACGTAGGATTTATCAAACATGAAGAGGCTGAAAAAGCTATTCAACAACCAATAAAAATTTATACTCGTGAAAAATACCAAAGTTACGCTCCGTTTTTCTTGGAGAC
>JAYSSX010000393.1:0-7103 GCA_043720315.1 Pseudobdellovibrionaceae bacterium
CTCGTTCGTTGAACTTACGCCTATGCGGATCAAGTGAACGGAGAGACCAATCCAACCTTCTCCTGAAAACACATTTGCTACCGGAGGTCGAAATACTTCGGCATTGATATTCCAACCCGTGATCTCGTACGCGTCGGCGTTTTCTAGCGCCCCTGCAAAGCGTGCCTTTGTCCCAGCTATGGCGTCGTACTTTAGATACCGGATGAGCCGTTCAACATTTGCTTTCGTGATTCGATAATTTACAAGACGCGTCTCTTTGAAGGTCGACGAAGTTGCAGTCATACTGCCATCTTGAACCTCAAAATAAGGACTGGCATTAGCTAAAGGCTCAGCCACAATCTGGCTAAGAGTACATCTCTCGATTCCGGTTGCGGCTTCGACGCTAGTGTCGAAATGCGCGATAGAAGCGATCGCCTCCGATCGAGTGTCGTGAATAATTGCACATAAATATGTTCCATACCTGTTATCCAAGCTTCGGATATAAACAAACGAGATGACTTGAGATCCGCCAGGTGCGATTCCTCCAGCGTATGGAATTTTTATTTCGAATTTGAAGTCATAGTACCCGCCCGGCAGCCCCCAAGGGCGGACCGGGGACACGGGCGAAGTTGCGTTACCTAGGTTCGGATATTGACCTTCAATGGCCACCGTATAGAGAGCCGTATTCTCATGAATCGCTTTCACGACGGGACAAAAACGCTTTGCTTTATAAGAAACAAATTAATGTGTCTACTTGAGGCGAGGCCATCTTGCAATGAAACACAAAAAATTTAATTTACAAATGCGCTTTGCTCAATCTTCGCGATGACTTCTCTATCGATAGCATGGAGACATAAAAAAGCTCCGGTTTTGACCGAAGCTTTTTTGTAATTTTATTTTTCAGAACCAAGGGGTTTAGAGACACTGGTCGAAATATTGCCCTTCGCCCGCATAAATAGAATCACAAGTAATTGATTTTATATCTAGTACTCCATGCATTTGTTTGCAACGACTGTTAAGTCCATCTGCATCAGATTCAAATGTCACTTCGCAACTTAACGTGTAATCACCAGGTTGAAGTTCACACACCTCTCCAGTATTTACAGTTGAAGTGGCGTAACAGCTGAATGCTTGACCTTTTGGTTGGCCATTAAAACTCACGCACCGATCTACTACATCTAATTGTAAACTGAAACAATGGTGTGGGTAATAGAAGCCGAAATATGGGCGCGAACTCGCTATGACGGCCGCTAGCTTAGAATCTAATTGGCAAATGGCGGAGCAAACCTTCGATGGACCTTTGGCAAAAGAAAATGAACTCAGCAATAAAAGTATAAAGAAAAAAATTTTCACGCTGGTCCCCTTCGACGGTTGTAATAGCAGGACTTTTTTATACTTAACGCACAACCCTGTCCACAAAGAAATGAATATTGACAAGGTTTGCTTTCACGCTGCAGAACCATCCTGTAAGATAGAATGTCATACAGGGTCAATACGGTCAGGTATTTTGATTTTAAATCGATTGAAAATGTAGTCCCATTAAACCGGCAAAGGGAGAATAAATCGTCGAAAAAATACAAAATCGGATGATATGGTTTTGATATTAGACTTTTTCAGAAGAAATTTTCATTGATTTTGAAAGGTAAAGTGCCCTATGCCAGAACTGCCCGAAGTTGAAATAGTCACCATTCAATTGAAGGAGTGGGCTTTAGGCAAAACAGTGACTAAGGTGACAAAAAGTTATAAATCCTTGCGATTTGAAAAATTAAGCCAACCCCTTTCAAAAATAAAAAATCAAAAAATTCAAAATATCGTTCGCCGTGGAAAATATATTATTTGGAATTTGGAAAACGTTTGTATCGTTTCACATCTGGGAATGAGCGGGCAATGGAAGATCGTATTGGATACTTCAAAAAAAGAAGCACGTAATAAACACACCCACATCGAAATTCAACTCAGTGATGGCGCAAAATTAGAATATATAGATCCGCGAAGATTTGGCTGTTTTGTACTGATCGATAGCAATCTACAGTCAGAATTCAAACTATTGAAGAACTTGGGGTTAGAGCCTTTATCGGAAGAATTCGTCGGAGATTATCTTTGGGCCCAATTTAAGGGTAAAAGCGCGCTGGTAAAAAATATTATTATGAATCAGTCCGTCGTTGTGGGGGTTGGTAATATCTACGCAGCAGAGGCCCTGTTCTTGGCAAAAATAAATCCGATGTTGGCCGGGAAAAGAGTCACTAGAGAGCAGTCCCATTCTTTGGTCGAGCAAATCAAGCTGGTTTTGCTGAATTCGATCGCTAATGGTGGATCTTCGATCGATGATTTTGTGCACGTAAACGGACAAAGTGGAAATTTTCAAAATTTGCATCTCGTTTATGGTAAGAACAATGAAAACTGTGTGATTTGTGCAACGAAAATAAAAAGTAAATTCGTTGGCGGACGAAATACTTTTTGGTGTCCAGCCTGTCAGAAGAAACGTTAGAGAATATAAGCTCCTCTGTTCCTCACTTGCCAAAATTCTAATTAGAAGATGTAATATTTCTATTACAAACCTCAAAGGGAGAAATATGGATTTTTCAAACTTGCCAATGTATGGAATTTTTAATCAAAGCTGTGGATTAGCAGCCCTGGGATCGCTGATTGTGATTCTTGCGGTTGGTTACGTCGGCAGCCCCTTGATCGTCTGGGCGATTGCTATTTTGGCAGTCCTTTACGGATTTACGGCACCACCGGTTTTAATATTAATCGCACTCGTTTTGTTTTTGATTTTCTTGATCAAACCAATTCGTATGATGCTGGTTTCTAGTGGCGTGTTTAAGGTAATGAAGGGTTTTATGCCCAAGATCTCCGACACCGAAAGAACAGCTTTAGAAGCGGGTGTAGTTTGGGTGGAAGCTGATTTGTTTTCGGGTAAACCAGACTTCAAAAAAATCATGCAAGAACCTTATCCCAGTTTAACAGCCGATGAAAAAGCTTTTATGGATAATCAAGTGAATCGTCTTTGTGAACTGATTGACCCTTGGAAGGTTTGGAAAACGCGCGAGCTTCAAAGCGAAGCTTGGGAATACATGAAAAAAGAAAAATTCTTAGGAATGATTATTCCTAAAGAATATGGTGGTTTGGGCTTCACCGCTTTAGCTCACTCGGAAGTGGTGATGAAAGTAGCTTCCCGTTCGATCGCCTCTTGTATCACGGTGATGGTTCCGAACTCGTTGGGACCCGCGGAGCTGCTATTACATTACGGAACTGATGAACAGAAAAAATACTTTTTACCCAGGTTGGCTTGCGGCGAAGAAATTCCTTGCTTTGGTTTAACGGAACCAACAGCTGGTAGCGATGCCGGATCCATTAAAGCCTCAGGTGAATTATTCAAAGGCGAAGACGGAAAACTGTATTTAAAATTAAACTGGAATAAACGCTGGATCACATTAGCGGCAATTTCAACTATTATCGGTTTAGCGTTTCGTGTACGTGATCCAAAAAATCTTTTAGGTAAAGGTGAGGACTTAGGAATCACTTGTGCTTTAATTCCTGCAAAAACTCCTGGGGTTGTTATCGGAAAACGGCATGATCCATTGGGAGTTCCTTTCTACAATTGTCCAACGCAAGGTCACGATGTGATCATTTCCGTTGATGCTGTGGTTGGTGGAGTTGGTGGAGTTGGTCACGGTTGGAAGATGTTAATGGAATGTTTGGCTGCAGGTCGCGGAGTTTCATTGCCGGCGCAGTCAGCGGGTGGTTGTAAATTAGTAACTCGAGTAACATCAGCGCACTCAGTGATTCGTCAGCAGTTCGGAGTAGCAATCGGAAGTTTTGAAGGGGTTGAAGAACCTTTAGCAAGAATTGCTGGATTTACTTACGCTTTAGAGGCTATGCGAATATTCACAGTAGGCGCCTTAGATAAAGGAATGAAGCCTGCGGTTATCACAGCAATGGCAAAACATTACGCTACTGAATTATCGCGACACGTGATTAATGATGGTATGGACGTGATGGGTGGGGCCGGGATCTCTATGGGACCTCGAAATTTATTGGGTGAATTTTACGTAGCCACTCCAATAGGAATTACAGTTGAAGGCGCAAACATTCTGACTCGGACATTAATTATTTTCGGACAGGGCGCCTTGCGGGCGCATCCTTACGCTTTTAAAGAAGTGAATGCCTGTGAGAAAAACGATCTTGCTGGTTTTGATGCTGCTTTTTGGGGACACGTTGGTCACGTAGTTAGAAATGCGATTCGTGCGTTAGTTTTAAGCGTGACTCGCGGATATATGGCTTCCAGCCCAGTGAGCGGAAGTTTGGCAAAGTATTATCGTCGATTGTCTTGGGCTTCAGCAAGTTTTGCTATTCTTGCAGATATTGCTATGGGCTCTTTAGGTGGAGCTCTTAAATTTCGCGAAAAAATCACCGGGCGATTTGCTGATATTTTAGCTTGGATGTACATTTCAACTTGTGTACTAAGAAGATATGAAGCCGAAGGTAAAAAAGAAGAAGATTTAGTTTATGCTGAATACATTTTGAAATATGCTTTCGTGCAGATTCAAAAAGCGTTTGATGGAATTTACGACAACATCAAAGTGCCGGGACTACGTTGGTTTTTTAAAGGTTGGATGGGCGCATGGTCTCGAATTAATTCGATGGGTAGCCAGGCTTCCGATGGACACGGAACTAAATTAGTTCAGACCATTTTGAAAAATTCGCAACAAAGAGATCGCTTAACTGACGGTATCTATATGCCGAAAGATCCGAACCAACAGTTGGCCAGACTTGAAAACGCAATGGATTTAGTTTTAAAAGCGGAAGGCATCGAAAAGAAAATTCGTAAAGCAGTGAAAGACAAAGTTCTTCCTAAGAAAAAAGTGGGAGATCTATTAGATGAAGCCAAATCTAAAAACATCATTACTGATGAAGAATTAAAAACGATTAAAGCAGCTGCTGATGCAAGATATGATGCGATTCAAGTGGATGACTTTGATCAAGCTAGTTACATAGGTCATCATTAAGTGAACGCCTTTTCGCTCATCCCGGTCTCCGTTATGTTGTGATTATAGAATTCATGAAGAGTAGGTGATCTAATCAACGTTTAAAAAAGGCGGCTAAAGGCCGCTTTTTTTTGTTCAACTGATTTTTTCTAGGCGAAAATAGACCAGGAATGACGGCTATGTAATTAAAAGGACCTGGCACCTAAAATGCCTAATTATTGGCGTGGGCATATTGGAAAGAATAAGTCTCGCGTACAATAACTACTTTGATTTGGCCTGGGTAACTGAGTTCTTCTTCGATCTTAGCTGCAATTTGTTTGCTGAGTCTCAAGGCGGAAAGATCATCGACTTTTTTGCCATTCACAGTCACGCGAATCTCGCGTCCACCGTTCAGAACATAACAATCGTTTACGCCATCGAATCCACGTGCAATTTCGTCCAAGTCATTTATTTTTTGATTGTAGCTTTCAATAGTAGATCGACGGGCACCAGGTCGGGCTCCAGAGATCGCATCTGCCGCGATCACAGTGAAGGCCAAATTAGTCTCGGGAGTTTCATCAAAGTGATGGGCGCGTACAGCGTGGACCACTTCTGGTGATTCGCCACGTGCCTTTATAAAGTCAGCGCCAATAACCGCGTGGCCACCATCTAGTTGATGATCCATTGCTTTCCCTAAGTCATGCAGTAATCCTGAACGTCTGGCCTGCAAAGTTGGAATGCTTCCCAATTCGCTGGCGATCAAACCGGCCAGCCAGCCCACTTCAGCACAATGGAAAAATTGATTCTGAGTATAAGAATAACGAAAACGAAGACTACCCATCATTTGCCGTACTTCGGGATGTAGGTTTTGAAGGCGTAATTCTTTGGCTAATTGATCACCGTCGTGTTTGATTTGCTGTAAAAGTTCACGTTTTTGATTTTCGAAATTTTTACGAATAAAGTCGACGCTAACGGCACGTTTTTCTTTAAGAAGGCGTTCTAAAAGTCGACGAGTTAACTCACGACGAACTGGATCAAACCCAGCTACCCCGATCATCGGCATATCGTCTTGGACAATGATATCACAACCAGTCAATTCTTGAATCGTCCTGATATTGTCGCCTTTGGGATCAACTAAATTAAATTTTTGCTGTTCGGTTTCGAAATAAACCGGGGCAATACCGCGTTCCGAACTGTAGGCGCGAGCAAATCGGTTTAAAGCGCGATCCAAAATTTGTTTAGCCAAGGATTCGCTATGCTCTTTATACTCTTCCTCTTTGTTTTCGATCATTTTAAAGCAGCGCTTTTCAAATTCGGTTTCCAGCTGCTGTTCTAACTCGGCTTTGGCGTTGTCCAAAGAAATCTCCATTTTGTTACAGATGGTTAAAGAGTAATCTTTCGTCTTATTTCGTAGGCTGTCTCGGCGGGCGAAGTAAGCTTTTTCGACCTGCTTGACCCGTTCCTCTTCAAGTAAAGTTTCTTTTTCAAACTGAGTCGATTTCAGCCGAGCTAAACTGTACATGTTGTCTAGCTTTTGCTTTTTTTCTTCACCCAGTGCTTCCAGGTCTTCTATGGCTTCTTCTAACTTCAAAAAGAAATTTTCTTCTTTGGCCCAAGTTTCGGTTTCAATTTCTTGCGTTGTTTCATTGATTTCGATTTGTTTTAATTCGGCTGCAATTTTAGCTTCGTCAACCAGTTCGGTCGCATCGTTTTGTGCCTGCTTTCGTAAGCTGGCTTCAGCTAATTTATAAAGCAGGAAACCAAACAGGCCACCTAAAACCATACAGGTTCCAAAAAATCCTAAATAGTGAACAGTTGTTAATTCAGTCATTTACTGTTTCCTTGTAAACAAGTATGGTCTTACTAAAGTAGTTAAAAGTCATGTTGCAAGAGGTCTATGGCATACGTATTTCCTTATCTCATTGGGGCTATTTCGTTGGTAGGAGTTTTGAAGTCAGGGTATTGGACTTTCTTAGGTTTTATTTTTGTCTTTGCGTTGCATCCTATTTTGGATTTTGCCTTCGAAAACTCGAGACCTAAAATTCCTACGGGATTTTTAAAGGTTTATATTCAGTCTTTAGTTTACCTAATCTACCCTTTTTTAGTTTTTGTTTTGTTTGCTGGGCTACGCCAATATGCTGATGCACAAAGCCTTTT
>JAYSSX010000394.1:0-2809 GCA_043720315.1 Pseudobdellovibrionaceae bacterium
AAGTTTTAAATCCAGCGAATTGATAGGCATCGATAAGCGATTTCTTGGCTGATGTTTTGTTCATCAAGAAATCATGCCTGTTTATGAAAACTAGTCAAATGTCAGGGAACCCTCTGCTAGCGGGCGTTACGTCATGAAAATAGACTCGAATTCTCCCCTAAATTCCACGATGAGCCAAAATAAAATGCATTATTTCTACGTCTCGACTTGTTAACTCAATTCTTACTTTAGATTTTCTAAATTCGTTCGGAATTATTTCGTTTAAATTTGCACTTGATACACTACCATTGAATTTGATAATTCTTCGTTATACCGGATTACATCCATGACTGTTCCTTAAGGTTATATTTTCTCTTTTTTTATGTATTCTTATTCACGTCTGATTTTTTAATTTTGGTTCATTTATCCGCTCCATTACTTCCGCTTAGTTTTTAATTGCTGCCGAGTGCTGCTGCTGACTACCTGCTATTGTAGAGAGCGGGTGGTCAGCAGAGAAAAAGCACGAGGCGGCTGAATTTTTCTTTGTTGTTTTAGTTAATTACCCCGCGGGCAAATGAACCAAAACGAACTGTAAAAGAGATGGATTAAGAGCTGATTTGGTCTAAAACTAGAATTCTACTGATAGACTAGTACCCGATCCAAGTGGAACTTATGGGACCAAATCAGATTTGATATGGCTTATAAGTCATTGAAATCACAAGTTAAGGAAATTAAGTATTTTCGTTTTAGTTGTCTTGGAATGCAAATTTCAAGAAAGAAATTTGGGGTGACCAACGGGGCTTGAACCCGCGACACTCGGAATCACAATCCGATGCTCTACCAACTGAGCTATGGCCACCACATCCTCTTTTAAAAGTACGTCTTTATACGAAAGAATTCTTTTTTCTGCAAGTACTCCGTGAGTGTTCGCTTAAATTTAGGGCAAAATCTACTGAAATAAATGAAATCATTCAGTAAAAATCAGTTTATTTCAGTTCAACTACAACAGCCGTCTTTTTGGCTTCCAGATTTTTCTGAATATTGCCAGCCAAAATGGTGATGTCTAAATCATTCAAATTGGGAAAAGAGCTAAAATCGATTTTAATCTTAGTATTTAAAGGGTCTTTTGCGCAGTCGAGATTATATTCGGCGATAAAATCAGAATGGTTTTCTTTTTCGGATTCTTTTTTCTGTTCAATTCGCAACACCGAAAAGTGACACAGCAAAGCCGGGTCCATTTGGATATATTGACCAATGCTTTCAAACCTTCCTTTAGTTTGTTCGAATGTGGATCTATCTTTGGCTGATTTAGCTACATGTTCAAATCCCAAAACACTTTCCGCAGCTGTCTTAAATTCGACCTTGCCATTAGGTCCTTCAAAAGCCATGGCTAGCGTTGCAGCGCCATGGACGTGTGCTGAATGTTCGCGGTGAGGTTCTTTAGTCGCTGACTTCGCCAATACGGTACAGCCGGAAAGGGTAAATAATAATGGAATAAGAATAAGTGATTTCATACACTCAGTTTCGAAGCTTTAGGCTAGACTGTCAATGGCTAGGAGGTCCACAAATATCCAAACCTATTTTGCATGTCGTTCAACGATAAACAAAAAAATTGTAGACTGTCTGGGCGACCTGTAAAACCAGGTTCACAGTGTATCAGAAGTTTCTGTTCTATTTCGAGATTCAGACAACGTCAGGATTTCTTCATATATCATAATAATTTGTTTTTTCAAAGGCTTAGATGGGCTCCTGTTATCCCGAGAAAAGTTCGCTTGTGGGTAGTCCGAAAGAATATTGGGAGCAAAAAGTCAGATGGAAAGCGGATTAAAAATACTACTTCTATTATTGCTGCAACTGAGTTTAACCGCCTGTGGTCCTTTTGATTTTTTTGCCCCGTCCATTACCCAATTACGATGTTCTTCGGTTGGAGGTGCAACGAGCGCTAAAATCTAATGAAAGTTGCTAAATTCGGCTATTGAAAGCCGCTCTAATGGCTTCTCGTAGTTATTTAATAGCGGTTATTCATAGCCGGGCGCTACATTATAACTAATTTGAAATTCTTGTACTTTCGGATCGATGGTGACGGAAGGTTCGATGCGAATAAAGTTGTAAACAGGATCGTAACTCCACTGGCCACCATTTTCAGGAAGTCCGGCTTTTAAGGTAACGCCTTTATACTTAACAACAATAGTGGTCGGCACTGGCATCTGATCTAGATTAATGGTTTTGTTAAATGAAAAAATCTTTTCAACCAGGTCTTCGCCCATATTTGAAAGTAGATCACCATAGTTTGGTGAACTTAAATCATAGGCCTTGCTAGGAACGGCTTTAAAAAGCTTATCCCAACCAAGGACGTCGCTGTTGTAACTGGTTACACCGCTCCAGGTGGAAATGTTAAAAACTCCAAAACAAATCACCTTGTCTAAAGATCCACCTTTAAGGGCCTTAATTTGCGCTAAAAATGTAACTGTCGAGATCGGACTTTGCTCGCGATCATCAGTCACCATGATCAGGACTAAGTAAGCATCTTTTCTTAAAAACTCAGGTGCTTTTGCTAAATGTTTCATAATCGGCGAATAAGTTAACTCTTCGTCCGAATCAGAAGCAATCGTTGTTCCCAAAGCTTTCACAGCAGTTTGAAATTTTTTGACCAAATCTGGAGTTGTTTTTTTCAAAGTGCCAACATCCGTCAGAGGAATAAAAGGTTCTTGGCTCATGGTTGTTGAAGACAATGACATCTTCCAGTCCAATCCGTTATTTTGACTGAATTTAGTCATAAACATTTCGGCATTGGTTGCAACAGCAGCCTGGGTTGAACTCATGCTGCTGC
>JAYSSX010000395.1:0-2555 GCA_043720315.1 Pseudobdellovibrionaceae bacterium
ATTTTGAATCTATAACCGGAATGGGTCTTAAAGGGAGAGTCGGGGGAAAAACGATTCTTATAGGTAATAAAAACTTGCTTGAGAAGTACGGCGTAAATACACTTCAGCTTGCGGAAGTAGCTGTAGACCTTCAGCGATCTGGTCATGGTGCTATGTTAGTATCTGTAGATGGTATTCCGGCCGCGGTGATCGCCGTTAAAGATCCCGTAAAGGAATCTTCAAAACCTGCAATACAGTATTTCCATTCAAAAGGGATTGAGGTTGTCATGCTTACTGGTGATAGTAAACACACAGCTGAAGTTATCGCAAAAGAATTGGGAATTGATCAGGTCGAAGCCGAAGTTCTCCCGCAGCAAAAAAATGAAGTTATTAAAAAATTACAATCTCAGGGAAAGATCGTGGCTATGGCAGGCGACGGGGTTAACGACGCGCCGGCGCTGGCACAGGCAAATATTGGTTTAGCCATGGGAACGGGAACGGATGTCGCAATTGAAAGTGCTGGAATTACTCTCGTGAAAGGAGATCTCACTGGAATCATGCGCGCTCATCGCCTCAGTCAAGAAACGATGAGAAATATTAAGCAAAATCTTTGGTTTGCTTTTGGTTATAATGCGCTTGGGGTTCCGCTCGCAGCCGGCCTATTGTACCCATTTTTTGGAATATTGCTGAGTCCAATGATTGCAAGTTTAGCGATGAGCTTAAGCTCTGTGTCGGTTATCGGTAATTCTTTGCGGTTAAGATCGGCCAAGATCTAAGGATGAAAATTGACTGATGGCCGAAAAAGCGTCGTGCGACCTGCGCCGCCAAATTTTTCTAACGCAAATCCATTTCTCTAATCACCCAGGCCAATGACGGTTTTAATTGATCCAGTTGGCCTTTTCGGACACTTGGAGCTTGCGGAATCACCGGAAACCCTGCGCGAGCCGCAAAAAATCCACTCACCCACGCGGCAATCCTGGGTTCACCTGGAAGAACGGTTGCGGGAAGGGATCCACTCTCAAACGCCAAACTAGGCAGCCAAAAACCGGTATCCATTTTTGGATTTCCCAAATAGGCAAAATTCCAATCGATCAATATAGGAAGAAATTTATCCAGCCACTTTGGATCAACAAGATTCAAATCTAAAAAAGGATGTGATGTTTTAGGCCATATCTTATTATTCGCTAAACATAATCAAATAGATCTAGAAAAGCCCTTCAAGATTTATGGCTAAAATATCTTGGGCGAAGCCAGCACGTTTAATATTTATGGAATCGATTGTTGGAACAAATCAGCTGGAAATTGGCTTCAGCTGAAGATAGGAACAAGGGACTAGTTGAAACTAATCCCTCGTAAAAAGACTTAATTAAACAACGCGAACATTGCTGGCTTGAGGGCCTTTTTTTCCTTGAACGACTTCAAATTCAACTTTGTCGCCTTCTTTTAGATTGGCACCGCCGGTGTCATTGGCATGAACAAATACATCTTTGCTGCCGTCATCTGGAGTAATAAATCCGAAACCCTTATCCTTATTAAAAAACTTCACTTTACCTGTTTTCATGCTTTCCTACTTTGTGATGGAATGACACCTTGCCACCCATTTGATACTAATTGGGATTATAGAATCAAAATAGGTAAAAAGTGCAGCTAATTCCGCATAAAACTGCTTTTTTTGGCTTCGGTTTAGCTTGTATGGCGAGGCTAGTTAACATTATTATTTAGCTGATATTAACGGATAGACAGGTTTGTGAGTTTAAAAATGAAATTATAGGTGGATTTATGTCAGAAGATATGAAAACCGAACTAGAAAGACTAAGAGCCGAAAACGAAGCTCTTAAAAATAAAAAGTCAGCAGCGGGCACGCTTTCTATGAAAGTCAGTGAAAAAGGTGCATTGTCAGTATACGGAATGGGCCGATTTCCAGTGACTCTTTATAAAGAGCAGTGGTTGAAGTTGCTTGGTATCGCTGAAGATCTTAAAAAGTTTATCGCCGAAAACGATAGTCGTTTGAAGACTAAGGAATAATTCAAGATTAGCAAATAAAGGCCTTTGTTAAAATTCGTGATTTTTTTGCTACTGTGGCGTGGGAAGGTTTTGTCTACGCTTGGCAGCTCTGCGTCCGCCGTCGTTGAGTAACCCTAGAGGAGATTTCGTGAAGCGATTTGGAACCGAGGACTATTTCAGTAAATTCGAATTTACGAAGCCTTATCAATTGGCCTCTTCCGATTGTGAAAGTATCAATATCACTGAATTAATTAAAATGGGTGGCGGTACAACGGAAGAGTTTTTAAATGTAAAATTGGGTTATCCTGAGATGCCCGGTGGCCGTCCATTGCGTCATGAAGTCAGTCAGTTATATTCTACAGTGAACGAAGACCAAGTTATGATTTTAGGCTCTCCCATCGAGGGAATTTACTTATCTATGCAGGTAGTTCTAAAAAAGAATGATCATGTTGTTGTTTTGTCTCCGGCTTATGATGCGCTTTACAATGTCGCCGAACATCTATGCGGAAATGTATCCCGTTGGTATTTAAAAAATGATGGTTTGAAGTGGTTTTTAGATTTTGACCAATTAG
>JAYSSX010000396.1:0-7216 GCA_043720315.1 Pseudobdellovibrionaceae bacterium
GTTTCTCCCGCACTAATTGATAACCTCTTACAAAAGCAATCCGATATTAAATTGGTTCTATGCCAAGCTTGCGAAACAAGCACAGGAGTGGTGCATCCAATTAAAGAAATCGGCGAAGTTATTAAGAAATATCCTGGCACTTTATTTTTGGTTGATGGCATTACGGCCTTAGGGGCAATGCCTTTGCCTATGGACGAGTGGCATATTGATGGCTTGGTTGGAGGCTCGCAAAAAGCGTTTATGTTGCCGACCGGTTTAAGTCTATTTTCTTTTTCGCAAAAGGCTTGGGATAAAATTCCCCACGCCACATGTCCGCGCTTTTATTTTGACGTTCGCAAGGAATTAAAAGCCAATCAGTCTGGTGAAACTTTTTTTAGTTCTAATGTCACTTACATCAGGGCATTAAATGTAGTTATGGATCTTATTTTCGAAAAGGGTCTTGAAAATTTGTTTGCTCAAATTGCAAGACGTGCCCAATTCACTCGTCACTTCGGCACAGAACTGGGTTTACAATTATTCGCAAAAAATCCTTCCAATTCCTTAACTGCTTTTTTAGTTAACGCCGATGTAGACAGCCAGAAGGTCCGCCTTGATTTAGAAAAAAAACATGGTATTACAATTATGGGCGGCCAGGACCAAGCCAAGGGAAAAATTATTCGAATCGGCCACATGGGCTACATAGATGATGTTCTTTTGTTGCAAACAATGCTGTCACTGTACGATGTCCTCAAAGAACACACTCGCGAATTTTTACCTCCTAAAAATCAGTTTCAAAACAGCATGCAAAATTGGTTAAAAAACAACCCGGATAATTAATGCCTACAGATAAAAAGAAAATACTCATCACTGACCGATTTACCCAAGAAGCTTTGCTAATGTTAACTCAGCAGAACTTTCTGGAAGTTCAGCAATGTGAACCGGATGCTGTTTATCAGCAGGATCTTTCGCAGTATCACGGAATTATTACTCGCAGCCGGACTTTATTTGGCTCTGATTTTTTTACCAAAGCAAAAAAGTTGCAAATTTTAATTACGGCAACAAGCGGTTTCGATCATATCGATTTAAATGCGGCTCGCAAATGGGGCATTACCATTATGTTCACTCCAAATGCAAATATTGAAAGTGCTGCGCAAATGACTTGGGCGCATGTTCTCAACGCGGCCACCAAATCTTTTGCTGCCAATAAACAGATCAAGGCCGGCCAGTGGCGCCGCGAACTTTTGACCGGATTTGAATTGTCGGGAAAAACTTTGGGAATTATTGGTTTAGGATAATTGGTAGCAAGGTCTGTGACTATGGTCACACCTTTGGTATGAACGTCATTGCCTATGACCCGTATGCAGAAGACCAGGCTTTCAAAGACAACCAGGCCGAAAGAGTTTCTTTTGAAGAAGTTTTAAAAAAAGCAGATGTATTAACGTTACATGTTCCGAAAACAAAAGAAACACATCACCTTTTAAATAAGACTCAATTTGAATTTATTAATCGCGGAATAGTAATTATCAATTGTTCGCGTGGCTCTGTGATTCATGAAACAGATTTGGTGCATGCTTTAGAAAAAGAAATCGTTAGTTATTGTGGGTTAGATGTTTTTGAAAAAGAACCACTGCCTCGTGACTCCACTTTGCTGAAATTTTCTCAGGTATCTCTCACTCCGCACTTAGGAGCAAATACTTCAGAAGCCTTTTCCAAAGCCAGTGAACAAGCGGCTTTAAAGCTGACTCGATTTTTTTTAGATGGTTCTACCTCTGATACTTTGCCGCCGAAAGCGGCTTGGTACGGAGCGCAATTTGACGAATCGGACGCCTCGGTTTAAAATACTGCTCGTTATTACAATAGCTCATCATATAAACTTCGCAAATATACAAAGTCGAAACTTGCTTCGCCCAAGGTAATCTGTAATCGTATTGAGGTTGAATTTTTCTACCAGGCTGTCAGCTATGACAGTCATACAAAAGAGGTAATCCGTGTCTGCAGTTGTTATTGTTGGCTCTCAATGGGGCGATGAGGGTAAAGGCAAAATTGTTGATGTTTTTGCGGCTCATGCAGATTATGTCGTAAGATATCAAGGTGGCGCAAATGCGGGTCATACTTTGGTAGTAAACGGAAAAAAAACAGTTCTCCATTTGATTCCTTCCGGAATTTTACATGCAGAAACAATTTGTATGATTGGACCTGCTGTTGTTATTGATCCCGAGAGTATTTTATTGGAAATTCGAAATTTAAAAGATTCTGGATATTTAAAAAATTCCAAACAATTATTGATCAGCGATATGGCGACGATCATTTTGCCCTACCATAAAAGCCTCGATAGCGCGCGCGAGAAGTCCCTTTCAGATAAAAAAATCGGAACCACAGGTAAAGGCATTGGCCCAGCATACGAAGATCGCGCTTCGCGAAGAGCTTTGGTTTTCGGCGACCTTTTTGATCAAAAAGGACTTAAAGGAAAATTAGAATTGGCCCTATCGGAAAAAAATTCTTTATTAGAAAAAGTTTATGGTGAACCTCCGATTAAAGTGGATGAAATGTTCCACCACCTCATCAAACTGGCTGAAGAACTTTCTTCTTATCGTTGCAAAGACATAGGCAGCATTATTCACAAAGCCATTAAGTCAGGTAAAAAAATATTATTCGAAGGAGCCCAAGGTACCCTATTGGATATTTATCATGGCACCTATCCTTATGTAACCAGCTCGTCAACTTTAGCAGCATCAGCCTGTATTGGAACAGGAATTGGACCTACCCAAATTACTCAAGTCGTTGGCATTACAAAGGCCTATACCACTCGAGTCGGCGCAGGACCTTTTCCTACTGAACTAACGGAAGAAACCGGAGAGACCTTAAGAAAAGTAGGACACGAGTTCGGCTCGACGACAGGTCGACCCCGCCGTTGCGGATGGATAGATTTAGTGGCGTTAAAATATGCCATTCGGTTGAATGGCATAACAAACATTGCTTTGATGAAATTAGATGTCCTTTCTGGTTTAGAAAAAGTCGGCATTTGTGTTGGTTATAAATTGGAAGGTGAAACAATCACTGAATTTCCAAGCTCGGCCTACGAATTGGAAAAAATTGTACCTATCGTTGAATATATGCCTGGATGGAAAGAAGACTTAACTAAATTCACTCACCTTAAAGATCTACCCCGCGCGGCAATCAACTACATTGATTACATCGGCAATCAATTAGCCACACCGATCGACGTGATTTCAGTAGGACCAGGACGTGAACAAACACTTTGGGTGAAACCTTTATTTACTTCTTAATTATTTAAAATTATTTCTGTGGCCAGCTGACTTTGGTGGCCACTAATCCTTTTATTTCAGTCCGAGCAAAAATCAGAGTGTCACGGGTAACGTTGGCTTTAGCATCTTTCGGATTTCTTTTCGTCGAATCAAACTTTAAAGTTGCTTCTAATTTGTAACCCAATCCCTTAGCAACCTTTTTACTTTTTTCATTATCCGAATCACATTTGATAATAACTTTTTTTGCTTTGAGCTGTTTAAAAGCATAAATACTAAGCGCGCTCACCGCTTCGATGATAATTCCTTTGCCTGCATAAGAACTGCGCACCCAATACCCAATCGAGTAATGCGGAACTTCCCAATTAACTGAATGTAAACCTGTGCTTCCAACTAACTTTTTAGTATTTTTATCAAAAATGGAAATTCGAATGTCTTTTCTTAAAATGAATTGAGCATATGCATTGCGAACATTAACTTCAGCCTCGGCGTGATTGACCTGTGGCTTTGCCCAAGGCATCCAGTCTTTCAACTCTTTATAAGATTCATTCATAGCGTCCATAAGCTCTTGTCCGTCTCCAGGTTGCGGTGGGCGCAACAATAGACGTTCAGTTTCAATCGGAAAGGGAAAAGGGATAAGCATTGGATGAATCATGCAGTTATTTTTGAACGATTCTTTGAAATACGCAAGGGCAACGCGCATTAAGTCCAGCTAAAATCTACAAAAAAGTTCATTTTTTTGATAGGCTGACGTTTCCGAAACTGTTGAAGATTTCAAAAGAAAGAACCTAACAAATGGACGCGAGTAATTTTTTAATTCAAATCATTGATAATGATGTAAAAGCTGGAAAAAATGAAGGTCGGGTGGTGACTCGTTTTCCACCTGAACCAAATGGCTATTTGCATATTGGACATGCAAAAGCGATCTGTTTAAATTTTGGTTTAGCAAAAGATTATAATGGCCAATGCCATTTGCGTTTTGATGACACTAATCCCGAAACAGAAGAAGTGGAATATATTGAATCGATCCAAAACGATGTCAAGTGGTTAGGATTTGATTGGGGTGTAAACAAATTCTATGCTTCCGATTACTTCAGCCAACTTTACGATTGGGCGATTCATTTAATCAAAACCGACAAAGCCTATGTTTGCAGCCTAAAAGAGGAACAGTTACGTGAATATCGCGGCGACTTTAATCGTCCGGGTAAAGACAGCCCCTACCGAACAAGAAGCAAAGAAGAAAACTTAGACCTTTTCGCCAGAATGAAAAAAGGCGAATTTAAAGAAGGCGAACATATTCTGCGCGCAAAAATCGATATGAAATCACCAAACATGAACATGCGTGATCCTTTATTGTATCGAATCAGAAACACCCCTCATCATCGTACAGGAAGCGAATGGTGTATTTATCCTATGTACGACTATGCCCATCCCCTTTCGGATGCGATAGAAAAGATCACTCATTCCATTTGTACTTTAGAGTTTCAAGATCACCGTCCCTTTTATGATTGGTGCATTGAAAACTGCCCCGCGCCAGCGCAGCCTAAACAGTACGAGTTCGCAAGATTGAAACTTCATTATGTCATGACTAGTAAACGTAAACTTTTGCAATTAGTGAAAGAAAAGTTAGTGACCGGATGGAATGATCCACGAATGCCAACTATTAGCGGCATTCGACGATTAGGTTATACTCCCGAATCCATCCATCGTTTTACCAAAAGAATTGGCGTAGCTAAAGCCGACAGTGTTATTGACTATGAAATTCTAGAATCATGTGTTCGGGACCATTTGGATGAAGTTTCAGTCAGGGCCATGGCCGTTCTCTATCCTATTAAAGTGACTATTGAAAATCTTACTGACGGATACAAAGAAGAGTTAGAAGTTTCGGCACATCCTAAAAAAGTCGAGATGGGAAAAAGAAAAATTTATTTCACTAAAGAAGTTTTTATTGAGGCTTCTGATTTTCAAGAGTATCCCGATGCTGATTTTTTCCGACTGGCCCCAGGTAAAGAAGTTCGCCTTCGAAATGCTTATGTAATTAAATGCAAAGAAGTTATCAAGGATAGCTTAGGAAAAATCGTCGAACTAAAATGTGATTATTTGCCAGAAACAAAGGGTGGAAAACCGACTTCTGATGGTCGAAAAATCAAGGGCATTGTCCATTGGATTTCGGCGACGGAATGTATTGAGTCCGAAGTCAGAATTTATAGTAAACTTTTTAAAGTACCTGACCCTGAAGACTTTCCAGAAGGAAAAGATTTTACCTACAACTTAAACCCTGATTCGTTGAAAATTTTAAAAAGTGTTAAAATGGAAAAAGGATTGGCAAAGGCAACCTTGGCCGACCGATTTCAATTTGAACGTGTTGGTTATTTTTGCTTGGATAATGTCGATTCAAAACCGGGACAATTGGTTTTTAATAAGATTGTGGATTTGCAATCAGGTCATTAGTCTTTAAGCGATTGAACGGTAAAATCATCTTCTGAAAGATCGGCGTTTACCTTGATTTCTTGGAAATCAAGATCAGTTCCTCTTTTATTTTTGTAATTCTTAACTTTGATCTGCTGTGCCCGAAAGACCGAGCCAAATTGTTTGTAATTTAAAAACTCTACCGATTTAAAAAGTTTATTATTAATGTAATATTCAGTTCTTTGTGGCAATTGGTTGGAGCTGATCGACGATAACACCTTATTGTAAACACTGGTTCCCTTTTTAGGAACGATTTCTAAAACCGTTTTCGTTCCGTCTTTTTTAAAGAACTTTACAGAAGCACCTTTAATAGCAGCCGAATTTAAATCTTCGATGGTCAGTTCAGAGCCCAAGACTCCACTGCTCTTATTTGGATTCACAACTCTCCGCACTTGTTTGCTGGATGGAAGATACAGCCACTGACTTTCTTTGCCATTTTTCACTTCCGACAATAATCCCATTCCTTTGACGTCAGCCGGCGACATCATTTTAGCCAAAGCAAAAAACTGATTTTTTTTTCGATATGTCTTTAACTCTAATTTTCTAGCTTTTTTACTTCCGTCGGCTTCAATGATAGACATAGTCACAACAGCCTGATCCGTTTTCGATTCGACATTTTTTTTTACGCCTTCAAGAACTTGTTTATAGTCGGTATCTGCGGCACTGGTTCTGCTGCCAGCAAAAACGATAGAAAAACAAACAAAAACTGCAGCCGCAACTTTTTTAAAATCATCCACTTCTACAGAAATCGCTTTATGGACAGGAACGGTCTGATTTGAATTAAAACTGTCGATCAATTTAAATCCTAAAATTTGCGGAAACTTTTTAAGTAATGCTGGCATAAAAAACAAATCCCCTAGTGCTCCGGCGAAAATGGAAAGTATCATGTACATACCAAACAGTCTATTCGCAGAAAAACCTGAAGTCACAAAAATTAAAAATCCGCTAAACATAATAACCGTTTCGAACAAACAGGGATTGCCTTCCTGCAAAAGCGTTTCATAAATAGGGAGTACTTTATTTCCCATTTGATTTCTATTAACGGATACCAGCTTTTTCAGTCGTGACAGGATATAAACTGTATTGTTAAAGGCCAGTCCTAATGCTATTGAAAAGATCAAAGCCACTCCGGGCTTCACCTGTGTTCCAGCAATAGCCATGAAGCCCATAAGAAACATAGGCGGAACCAAATTGGGAAGACAGGCTACTAAAGCCCATCGGAGAGAACGAAATACAAATACCAAAAACAGACCAATCAAAACTAAAGAATGCCAAAAGCTGTAAACCAGATCTTCCGACACCTCTTGATTGATCGTATGACTGACAATTCCTAGACCGGACTCTTTGATTTGAACGCTTTTAAACTCTTTGGCAATAAGTTTTTTAACTCGAGATCGCAGTTTAGTAATCTCATTGGTTGGAACATCTTTCAGTCGAAGGGCCAACCGCAAAGACTTTGCATCCTCAGTTAAAAAATTCTTCAAGGGATTTTCTTCCGACATAGT
>JAYSSX010000397.1:0-3467 GCA_043720315.1 Pseudobdellovibrionaceae bacterium
AGTCAAAATAATTAATATTTAGTAAATACCTGAGATAGTGCTTGCGCGTAACGAGCTATTTAATCTTAAATCATATACATACACAAGGATTAGCATGGCGTTACCGACGTTGAGTCTGGAAAAGGTCACTGTTCAATTGGGCAGTGAAAAAATCTTAAATGGAATTAACGTCGAAATTTTTGCTGGCGAAAAAGTTGTCGTGGTTGGGCCCAGTGGTCAGGGGAAAAGTGTTTTGCTTAAAACCTTAGCAGGACTTATTAAGCCGAACCAAGGCGCTTTCTCTTGTTCAGGAGAGAATTTCCATTCCGCCTCTGCCGCAAGACGGCACGAGCTGGTTAGAACGATGGGAATGCTTTTTCAAAAAAATGCGTTATTTGACTCCCTCACTTGCGCCGAAAACATCGCTTTTCCTCTGCAAGAAACAACTCGCCTTTCGCCCAATGAAATTGAAGACAAAGTTCAGTTCTTTTTGGACGCCGTTGGATTGTCTCACACTTACAAATTATATCCTGACGAAATCAGTGGCGGAATGCAAAAGCGACTTGGAATTGCTAGAGCTTTAGCACTAAATCCAAAAATTATTTTTTACGATGATCCAACGGCAGGCTTAGATCCTATTACCAGCCGCAAAATCATCGATTTGATTATTGATCTGCAAAAGCAATCTCAGTCTACGGTTATTGCAGTCACTAATGATATGAATCGCGCTTATCAATTAGCCGATCGAATTCTTATGGTTGTGGATAGAGAAGTGGTTATCACTGGAAACAAAAAGCAGACTTTGGAACACAAAGATCCGCGAGTCCACCAATTTGTGCGCGGACTTTTGGTAGGACCTTTGGCCGGACCCAATGTTGTGCAAGGATCACCCGCATGATCGAATTTAAAAACATTATTAAATCCTTTGGTGAAAGAACCATTTTAAAGGGTCTTAGTTTTAAAATCAATGAGGGTGAAATTCTATTTATCTTAGGAACTTCAGGAACAGGTAAATCCGTTCTACTCAAAAATCTAGTTGGGTTAATGCAACCAGATTCTGGCGAAATTTGGATCGACGGCGAAGAAGTCAGCCGATTTACTGAATTGCAATACATGTCCATTCGAAAGAAATGTGGGATGGTTTTTCAACAGCCGGCTTTGTTTGATTCTCTTTCCGTTTTCGAAAATGTCGCCTTTGGATTACGTCGACATTTTGATTTTTCCGAAGAAGTAATCGTTCAAAAAGTAACCCGAGCACTGAATTTAGTTGGTTTAGTTGGAATCGAGCAAAAAAGAACCTCCGAAATTTCGTACGGAATGCAAAAACGTGTCAGTCTGGCCAGAACAATTGCTATTGAGCCGAAGATATTACTATTTGATGAGCCTACTACGGGTTTAGATCCAGTCACAACCCAAGCGATTAATAAATTGATTTTGGACCTGTCGCGCACTCTCAAAACGACTTCGGTGGTGGTCAGTCACGACATGCAATGTGCATTGGAAATCGCCGACCGTATTATTGTTTTGGATCAAGGCAATATAGTCGAAAGTGGCGATGTTGAAAAGTTAAAGAAATCTCAAATTCCTTTGGTAAAAGATTTCCTTTCAGAAGCCCTCTCGTTGATTCAGGAGAAAAATTTGTGAATTCACCCCCTTCAATTTTTACTGTTGCTGAAAACATTGTAAAAGAAATCGGCGGAACAATATTATTTTTTGTCCAAATAATTAAAACGTTTGTCAAAACTCCGTGCAAACGTGAAGAGGTTTTCGAACAGGTTTGGAAAGTAACTATTCAAAGTATGCCAACAACAGCGATGTCAGGATTTTTTGTCGGCGCCATTATGACCGTGCAATTTACGATGCAAATGAAAGAGTTTGGAGCTTTGGGTTATCTAGGTGGCCTGGCGACTTCTGGAACTATCAGAGAAGTGGGTCCCTTGCTGATTGCTTTTATGTTGTCGGGAAAAGTAGGCGCATTTACTTCGGCAGAGTTAGGAACCATGAAGGTCACTGAACAAATCGATGCGATCCGTTGTTTAGGAGCAGATCCGATTAAAGATATTATTTTACCGCGATTCTTAGGAATAATTATATCCAGTTTTTTTCTGTTAACGGCAGGGTTACTGATGTCCATTTTAGGTGGAATGTTAATGGGTCAAGTCATTGCCGGTGTGAATGCCGAAGAATATATCCGACACATTCCAACGATAGTAAGTCTGCCTTCGATTGGAAGCGGAATAATTAAGTGTTTTAGTTTTGCAATGGTTTTAGCCATGGTTTGCACTTACAAAGGGTATGCAACTACAGGTGGGGCTAAAGGTGTAGGGCTATCTGTTGTCAAAACTGCGGTTAGTACAATGATTTGCATCGTAATTATTGATTGGCTAACTAGTTTTTTAGGTGAAATTGCTCTTCACATTGTGATTAGTTAAGGGAGATTTTTTGGTTTTATTAAGAGGCAAAGAAATTATTAAACAAATTAATTTCATTGGAAATGGAAGTTTGTTTATTATTGTTTTTTGTGTTTGCTTTTCAGCACTGGTAACTATTTTGGAAAGCTCATTTCACATGAAAATGGTTATTCAGAATGATTCAATGGTTCCCGGTTTTGCGACCATGCTAATTCTGCGGGAATTGGGTGCTGTCGTAACTGCGTTACTTCTAACTTCTCGAGTTGGGGCTGGGATTGCTGCCGAAGTTGGCACAATGCAAATTACCGAACAGAATGATGCTTTAAAAATGTTGGGAATCAATCCGGTGGAGTTCCTTTTAATTCCAAGACTTATTGCTAGTATTTTGGCAACGGTGGCCTTAACAGTGATTGCAAATATTGTGTGTATTTATTGTTCTATGTTAGTCAGTGAGATCTATTTAGGATTTACCCCTTCAATGTTCCTAACCGCGATGAGCCGGTTCGTCTCTTTTAAGGACCTCATTTTTTCCATGATTAAAGGCGCCTGTTTTGGCGCCATCATCCCATTAGTCAGTTGTTTTTTTGGGTTTCGGTGCCGGGCGGGGGCAGAAGGTGTTGGCATGGCAACTACAAATAGTGTCGTTGTTTCTAGTGTTTTGATTATTGTGAGCGATTTTTTATTGTCTTACGTTTTTAGTCACCTATACTAATTAAAGTAAGGCCGATGGCTCATTGAGTGACAAGGAAAGTTATTAATGAAATCAGAATTTAAAGTAGGCATTTTATTTCTAGTGAGTATCGCGTTGGTAATTGGTTTTGCTTTTGTTTTGGGCGTCATCAATCCATTCTCAAACTCAAATGAATTAAACGTAATGTATAACTATGCAGGCGGTTTAGACGAAGGATCCCCTGTTAGAGTAATGGGCATCAAAGTTGGAAAAGTAAAGAAGATCCTATTTGATCCTTCGTACAAATCACCAGCAGGTGAAGAAGTAAAACTGAAAGTGATTATCTCTGTAGACAAATCTGCGTGGGCATCATTACGAAAAGATTCAAAATATTTTATTAATTTGGC
>JAYSSX010000398.1:0-3997 GCA_043720315.1 Pseudobdellovibrionaceae bacterium
ATTTTGAATAAGGTCCATCACGACTTTTTCAGATTCACCCTGTCTTAAAACCGATGCAAGAAATTCAAATAAATCCCGCTGTGGAAGACCTAAACCGGCCAATTCCCAATCATACAAAACGACATCGTTATTTTGCCGAACGGCGATATTTCGTAAGTTACAGTCATTATGTATAAAGGTCATCGGGTGATCTTTTAAGAATTTAGACTCATGGTCTATATTACTTAATTCCAACTGATGAAAAATAAAGTCGTCATTGGTAAACCAATCCGGATTTTCAACCGTTGCAAACGCTGCTGCTTTCAGACAGAAATCTTTTGAGTTTAGTAGCGATCGGCCACTTCTTTCATCTAAGAGAGAATCAAACAGTTCAGCATGGGTTTTTAGATCTTCGACCTTATTTAAATGAGTTCCGTGAAACTGAGCCAATTGTTTTACAAAATTCAGAATATCGTCGTAGCCCCATTGTTCGGGCTGCACAGCTGTATTAATTAGTTTAACGTTCAGAAGATATTCTTGCGCCAAAAGATACAGTTTTTGTTCAGTATTTTGCACAGTAAAATAAGTTTTAGGTGCAATTTTAATATAACTTTCTAAACCAGAATCTGCGATCAATAGTTCTCGGGTATGACTTTTTTGAAAAGGAGAAAACTCACGCAGCGCTACCGCTGACTGACCTAATTCTTCACTACAAAGTTTCGCTAGAATTTCCGTTGCATTGATAATCTCAAAGTCAGTCGCCTTAATTTTTATCATCATGGCATCTTCATCAATTACTAAGGGTACCAACGCACACATCCGTCCGCTGACTTGTGTGCCAATGGACATCATCATACTGTCTTCAATAAATGCGTCGACCAATGGCTTTACCGAAGTCACCGGGCGCTTTAACTGATTAGAAAAAAATTCGATATTGAGATCTTTACGTTTTAAAGACTTAGTTTTAGTGGATCGACCCAGCTGTTCGTGCGCGGCAGCAAAATGTCCGGAGACAATGGCAGAAATTGTTGAAAGATCCAATGCCAATCCTAACCCGCAAATGATTTCCGCCAAACGTTCGCCTTTGCCATCACCATAGCAACCCATCATTTCCAACATTTGCCTTTGGACTGGCAAGTTGACTCCGCCGCCAACAGTTCCTACAACTAAATTTGGCATATTTAAACTGACGTATAGGTCTTTGGTTTTAGGATCAACTTCTAAATGGAGTTCAGCCAAACTAGATTCATGAACGCAGGCGATATCCTGGCCGGTGGCCACAAACACACCAGCCACGACATTTGCAATATTAATTTGAAAACCATTCATACCGGTATAAAGATTGGAAGATTTGGCGCGGTTGTAACTAGTCACCAACTGATCAGTATCCACTCTTAGAATGCGATTTACATCTTCCCGTTTGATTAGACTTTCGGCCAAAACTTCATAACCCCGTCCTGAAACCAAGGAGCTAGAGGAAGCTTTTTTATCCGAACTTAAATTTCCTTCGATATAAAATCTTTCGCAGGCAAAATCAGTCTGTGCCAGCTGTTGCTCGATCCACCCGCATAAATTCCAAGTGCAGTTTGTGACCATGTTTTGGCCAGCAGCATCTTTGGTGTCGTAAGAAAATAAAACGTGCACCATTCGTGCTATAAGACGCGTTTTAATATCTACCAATTTGGCACGCGAAGACGAATGAGAAACGATTTCGTTAAAATGTTTAAATTGTTCTTTTAACCAAAGATCAAATTTAATCATTTTTTCAATACTATCGAATTCAAAAAAGGGCGCACGAGTCATACGTTTGCTTAGTACTTGAGTAAAAACGCCTTCGCTACTGGACAAGGCCCTGGCTCCACGAGCAACCGAAGATACCAACGCCCCTTCTGTTGTAGCAATGGGTGCATAAATATTTTCCTGAAATTTCTTAAATAACAGTGGCCCAATAACACCGACAGGTATTTCAACAGTTCCAATCATGGCTTCGATATTTCCCTGCACTGATTTCGGTTCCAAACGGGTGACCAAAAGTTGATCCAAAGATGATTGGGTTTTAGCTTCTAAAAAAGCAAGACGTTTCAACCGAGCTTGCTCGGTGAATAAACTTCTTCCAGGAATGAAGTTTGGCAGTTTGTCTTTATCCGTTTTATAATCCATTTTTACCCTTAAACAATATCCATGATTATCTATGACTAGACTCTGTTTGAAGAGGGTTAACGCTCCAACTAATTCAATATCTCGATCAAGGTCTAGTTGTCGTAACCGCTTTTTTGCTCGAATTTTACCTCTATTCAAACTATATTCATTATATGTTTCAATCCCTCCTTTATAAAGAGCTGTCGCTGGATCAGGTTAGATATTCCCTTGTCTGGGAAGATAGTTCACTGCTGGAAAAAAGTTGGACAGTGACCCCAACGGATCGAATACTATCTATCGCAAGTAGTGGCTGTAATTGTTTGAATTTAGCTTTAAGAAATCCCCATTCGATTACAGCGATTGATATGAACTCATATCAACTGGATTTACTGCAGTTAAAAATTCAGCTGATATCGGAACTGGACTACCAAGATTTTATTAAGGTTCTGAACTTTCAGAGCCAGGCGCCTATTAATCAATCCTATTTAGAAACCCTTCCTCTAAACGAAGACAGCAAAAAAAAACTTTTGGGGGCTTTACCCAAGTTACAGGAAGGTTTGCTTAGTTTTGGGCGCCTAGAACAGTATTTTAAGCTGTTTCGCCATCAGTATCTATTTAAAATATGGGATGAACAAACACGAGAAAGATTAAAGAACTCTAAAAGCGTCGACGAGCAGGTAAAAACAATCAAAGGTGCCAACTTTTCCAAACTGGAAACCGCAGTAGAACAGTTTTTCAGTCTGGAAGGACTTGCCAAAGGACGCTCGGAGGCTCAGATAAAATACGTTACCGTGGCCAACAGCGGTGCCTTGTTTTTCAGACAGTTTTTGCAACTGATACAAAAACAATTGATCGCGGAAAATTTCTATCTCAATTTTTTTCTTTTCGGTGAGGCCCCGAAACAGAATCAGCACTGGATGCCTTACCTTCAAGAAAAAAATTACTCGTCGCTAAAGCAAGCAGTAAAAAAAATTAAGCTAGTTGAATCGGATATCGAAACCTTCTTACAAAAAGAACAAGATTTTAATTTTTGTAATCTTTCGGATATTTTTGAATATATGTCTATTGAACACAGCGAGAAACTATTTAATTTGCTGAACCAGAAACTTTCACCGGGCGGAAGAATTGGGTATTGGACGCTGTTGGTTGACCGTAAAACCAAACAATTAAAGAAACTGCAGCCCTTGTCGGATGAGCTCGCCAAACAGGATCGTCTGTTTTTTTATTCCAGCTATAATGTTTACGAAAAAATCTAAATTAACCTCCGAATAAAAATCAGCAAGGTCTGAAAATAAAAAAGGCGCCGATGAAAGCGCCTTCTTCTACAAAACCTGTAATTCTAAAACTACATACTGACCATTGCGAATGGTAAGGCTACTGCCCAACCACCCCAAGATTGCGACATTACACGGGCGGCATCACGAATATCCTTATCATTTTTAACCTTTGGAAAATAAGCCTGATAAGCCGCTTCGTCCCAACCGTCTGGACTACCCTGAAGGTAATTTCTATAGCTTTTTCCCGTTGCTGGATCGGTTTTAGAAGCCGGACCTGGCGCAAAGTGAGTTGGTAAAAAATCTTTTAAGTCTTTTGGTGGACGATCAAAAAAGCCTTTGAAATCAACTTCAACCGCTTGTCCGCCGACCATTGCCGTTTTGATTCCGGAACCCTTCATCAAAGACTTCATGTTGTCAAAATTAGTGTTTATGACCCGCTGGAAAGGCATAAACGCGCGTGGATCCATGATGTTATTAAAAAACTGAGAATTGTTACTGTTTTTCTGAATTTCATTCCAAGAAGCTTCTGCCTGCTGTACGGCAACTTCAATATAAGAATATGCCGCTTTAGTATAAGAAGTTGAGTGCGCATAATCGTCAGA
>JAYSSX010000399.1:0-2893 GCA_043720315.1 Pseudobdellovibrionaceae bacterium
TAATATGTGCTTTTACTTCTTTAAATACTGGGCCAGGGTTTGAAAACATCGGCCAGCTAGCACCTAAACCAAAAAAGCGTGCGTAGGAATTGATTGGTGGAATCTTCAAAAATATCGCTGACAAATAAGTGCGATACGAAGGCGCCCAGAAAAACATTATTATAATTGAAAGGACGATAAATCCTATTTCTACCCATTTCATAAACACTTTTTCGGAAATTCTCGAGAAAATTAGAGGCTAGTCTAGGTCTAATTTAAAAAATAGGTCAAAAACATAAACAGTCCGATGCGAAATTTTTAGATGGCCAGTCGAGTAAAACTAACTTCTATTGAGGAGAATTTGGATTTCGGATATTCTAGAGTCTAATGAAAACATTTAGTCGTCCCCAATTCAGTTTATACCTAAGTCATTTTGATCAGACACTATCTGAACTTTCTTTAGATGATCTAAAATTGATTATTTCAACTATGACCGACGCTGAAAAGAAAAGTTTCCTTGTTTTTCATCCTTCTTTCGAGCATTGGAAAAATATTGAAAATGTAACCGAAATTGACCTAAAAGATTTTGCCTTCCAAAGGAATGTCAAAGCCCCTCCTCCCAATGCGGTAGCAAATCCAAATGCAAGTGCAGGTCCTCCGCAAGGACAAAAGCCTCCTGGAATGCCTGAAGATATGAACGCACAAGTCATTCAAGTTGTTAAAGCGTTACAGGCTGCAAATCCGAATGCATCTATTGCTGAAATTCAGGCGAAGGCCATTGAAATTTTAAAACAAAACCAGGCTGGGCAACGACCTGCGGCCACTGCAACTCCAAAACAGGTGATGCCAGTACAGTCGCAGTCGGCAAGACAACCGGTTCAGCAACAAAGAACTACGCAACAAGCGATTCCGCAGCCGCAACAACAGCGTCCTCAGCCAGCTCCACAACAGCAAGCGCAACTACGTGCAGTTCCGCAAGGATCTGCGCAACCAAACCAGCAACAACAAAATTCTCTTTTTCATCAGCCTGGTCCGCCGCAATTTCAACAGCAGCCGCAAGTGCAACCTATGATCAATAATTTATTCCAAGCTAAAACCGGAGGCCGCAAGGTCTTAACCGGTCAAGCCCAGTTGAATGTCGATCAACCAATGCCGCAACAACAACCGCAGCAAAGTGTGCTAACTCAGCAGCAGCCTCGGGCTGTACAGGCCACCATACCAACACAAAACTGGAAAGCCGTTTCCGCAAATTCACAATTAAGAGTTCGATTTCCAGAACATCAAAGTTTAAAAAATCAAGTGGTTGCGGTAAATGGATACGAACTTCAACTGAACGAAAACTGGCCATTCCCATTTAATTCAGAAATTAATATTATCATTACTTATGCAAAAAGTTCTTTCGAACTTAAAGCAAGTTTGAAATATAATGGTCAGCAAAACATTATCGAATTATTAGATTACAAAGATATTATTTATTTCCGCGATTTACTAATTGTTCTTGGACTTGTCTAATTTATTCATAAATAATAGAACTTAGATGAAATCAATCCGACTATTAACAAAAAACGATGCCGATGCTTACAGCGAACTAGTTCGTAAATCTTTTGGTTCAGCCAAAGGATTTATGGTTAACAGAAACTCACTTACCTGGACCCAGACGGATGACTACTACCCCACTTTAGGAGTTTTTAATAACAATAGATTAGTTTCTATGATGCGTATGGAATGGATCCTTGCCGAAAAAGAATTAGTTTATAAATCGCAAGAAGATGTTTCTTTCAATCCGTTTACCTATCCCATCGGTTACTTGGCCAAAGCTGCCACCGAGCCCGGATTTGATGGAACAGGATTAAATACGTTATTACGTTATCATTGTTTCAAAATATTTGAATGCTGGAAGGTTCATTGGATCGTTGGTTTTATGGTCCATGGTTCCCCACGCGTTTTCACCATGCAGGAAATGGGATATTCTTTCCATACTAAAAAAAACAAATGGAATGGTGCTTTTGTATCAGATCGAAATGTTTATTTTGCCTTTTTAAATGTGGCCGAAAAAATGGACTTCGCAATTGCGTACTTAGAAAAAGAACTGGCGCCAATAGTAAACGAATATGATGTCGAGTTTCATCACGAAGAAATTCCGATGAAATCAAAACTTAATATCCTTTTTCCTTGGCAAGTCTAACTACAAATAAAAAAACCCCACCGAAGTGAGGTTTTCTTAATTTTAACAATTTAAAAATTCGATTATGCTTTTGCATCTTTCGGTTTTTTCATTGGCACTACCCAAGGTTGAGTCGACTGACTTGCTGCTCTAGTCTCTGCAGCCATTGGATTATTACTTGGTAACTTTTGTCCCGGATGCATTAACGGTTGCCCGCCAACTACTTTTTTTTGCGGAACGGCCTGCTGACCAAAGGGGCTCTTTGGTTGTGGAGCCATTTTTGGTTGTCCTGTACCCTTAGGAGTGGGAACAGCTGTTGGTTTAGTGTGCGGAGTACTTTTATGCGCCATTTGATTTAACTGAGCTTGATCAGGCATCTGTGCTTTGATTTTTTCTAAATAATCGGCGTAGGAAATATAATTTACATAATTTTGCACTTGGCCGTTTAATGATTTAAAAAATCTTTTGCCTTCTAACTCAAATTTTTCAAATCCAGTCCAGTTTCTCTCACCGACTAATTTAAAATAACGATTGAAAATTTGTGCTTGGATACCGTCATCGATTTTTAACGCCTGAATATCATTCATCATAACTCGGCGAAAAACCCAGTCAGTAAGATAGGCTTGTACTAATTCTGAACTCCATCTAAAAAACATTGGAACTCCAGGATTTTTTGCCATCGCTTCAGCTGAAAAACCTTGAACGCGAAATAAACCGAAGTCACTTGTGGATTCAACCACATGCCAACCC
>JAYSSX010000400.1:0-2356 GCA_043720315.1 Pseudobdellovibrionaceae bacterium
ACTTGTCACCGCCCAAATGGATTTGTTCCAACGAATTTAAACTTCGATTGGAAAATGACCTTGGAGGAAATGAATGCCTTAAACGTAAAGCCAAACTTCGGCAACATGGGAGTTCAAGGTGCAAAAATTATTACTCCCGGAATTCCTGAAAAAAGTTTGGTGACCGTTCGAATGGAAAAAAAGGGCTCTGCACATATGCCCTATTTCGGAACTAAAAATACCGATCAAAAAGGACTCATCTGGATCCAAAACTGGATCAAATCACTTACGGCAGATGAATAAATCTATTTCAAGTTGATATTTAAAGGACAAGTCAATTTCGTTAGCCTTTCTTCAGCATAACTTAGGTAACCTTCATCGCTGGAAAAATCATAACTACAAACTGCAGCCTTGATATTTTGCAGGTCTATTTTTTTAGATTCGATCAAATAAGCAATTTTAATAAAAATTTTGGTCAAACCCTCTTTTACCCCACGGATAACCGACTCTGGTTTTCCGGGCGTTGCGCCTTCATATCCATGAGCGCACATTTCGGTCTGGAAGACGACATCAGCCGTTTCGTCATTAAGAAGCATCTTCCATAGGCCGGCCAAAATGCCCGTCCGATCTTGGCCAACGGTACAATGGAAAAAAGCTTTGCGACTGGAGTCCTTATTAACTGCTTTTAAAATTTGCAAGGCCTCTAACGTTAGTTCGCAAGACTTTTGAAACGGCGGAAGATTTTTCCACTGAATGGGAATGTAATGAATGTTTTCTTGCTGGCGGTATTTATTTTTTTCCAGTTCTTTAATTTCAAAATCAATTTCATTCGTATTTTGCGCTTTAAAAATAATCACGTCTGTGATTTTTTTCTTCACTAGTTGGGAAACTTTACCATCTGGCGATTTACCCCGAAAAATTCTGTCCGAAACCAAATGGGTATTTCCGATAGAAATACCTGGAACCGAAGACATTAATTCGACAGCCCATAATGATTGCGAAACAAATAAAATACTGATTATAAAAGTTAATTTCATAGCCGGAAGTTTATTACAAATAAGACAAAACTGCTTCTCTAAAGGCGCGTTAACCCAAGGCTGACAAATCTTCAAGAAAAGATTTCACCCGGTGTCTACAATTTATACAGCAAAAATTACCCGGTCAAATTTATCTGTCAGAATAAAAACGGTAGAGGTATTTTCCAAAAACGTTATATTGGGTAGCATGAATAAAAATATCCTTATCATTTCTTTAGTCTCTTCTTTTCTAATGGTCCAAACTGGATGCAAAAACGACGGTTTTCGTGTGCAGTCCATTGCGAAAACTAAATCGAGTGATCCTAAAAAGGGCAAAGATAACTTACCTACGAAGATGCCTCCAAATGTGCCACCAGCTGAGGTTACACCAGTCGTGGATAATCCAACTCCGGCGCCAGCACCTGTGACGATAGCCTCCAATCCGACTCCGACACCAGTTTCTACTCCAGCGCCGACTCCAATAGAATTACAAAAAGGAACCAAAACTATTTTGGCCAACAGTAAGGCCTTTGCTGCACTTAAAAACAATGGTGCTGTAATCACTTGGGGTGCTTCCACAGAAGGTGGCGACAGTACAAAGGTGGCCAATCAAATTAAATCTGATGTAAAATTAATTGCCTCCACAGGCAAAGCCTTTGCGGCTTTGAAGGAAAATGGCCAAGTAATCACTTGGGGAGCCGGCAATGAAGGCGGCGACAGTTCTGATTTTGCGTTAGCGCTAAAATCGGCAGTTCAATCGATCGTCGGAAATCAATCGTCTTTTGCTGCAGTAAAAAAAGATGGCTCGGTTGTGACATGGGGAGTTCGCGAAACCGGTGGCGATTCGATCAAGGTTTCTGCCGAATTAAACTCAAACGTAAAGTCTATTTCAAAAACATCAACGGCCTTTGCCGCACTTAAAATCGATGGCTCTGTTGTGACATGGGGATCTTCTAACGAAGGCGGAAATGGTTCTTCCGTTGCGGTCCAATTAAAGTCGGGAGTGCAATCGATCGTCGGCGGTGAGTTCGCATTTGCAGCACTTAAAAATGACGGATCGGTCATTACGTGGGGACAAAGCGAGTTCGGCGCAGATCAATCCAAAGTTGCCAGTCAACTGAGTTCCGGAGTTAAATCAGTCACTGCTGCCGACGCCAGTTTTGCGGCTTTGAAGGTGGATGGTTCTGTTATCACATGGGGAAAGGATGAGGATGGGGGCGATCACACAGAAGTTGCCGACCAATTGAAATCAGGAGTAAAAACGATTATCGCAAACAGTCGATCTTTTGCAGCGCTAAAATCCGATGGCAACATAGTGACTTGGGGTCAGGCATGGACAGGTGGCGATAGCTCGTCCGTTT
>JAYSSX010000401.1:0-4515 GCA_043720315.1 Pseudobdellovibrionaceae bacterium
AGATGTAATTCTTGGGCTAACTCAAGATATTTCAAGGCGCCGATGGATTTTGCATCGTATTCGAATATAGATTGCCCGTGGCTGGGCGCCTCGCTCAAACGAACATTTCTTGGAATGATCGCCGAAAAAACCTTATCGGAAAAGTGGCTTTTAATTTCGGTGACCACCTGGTGACTTAAGTTATTTCTTGTATCAAACATAGTTAGAACGATGCCTTCAATATGCAAAGAAGGGTTTAAATTCTTCTTAATAATGCCTGCTGTGTTCAGCAGTTGGGATAGTCCTTCAAGGGCGTAATATTCGCACTGCAAAGGAACTAAAAAACTATCGGCAGCCGTTAATGCATTTAAAGTTAGAAGGCCCAGAGAAGGTGGGCAATCGATAAGGATATAATCATATTCGTTGGCAATGGCGGCAATAGCGCCCTTTAGCCGATATTCACGCTGAGGCATATCCACAAGTTCGATTTCGGCACCGACCAGGTCAGGATTGGCGCTGACTACTCTTAGATACTCATTTCGAGTACTCTGAGTAGCCTCGTGAAGACTACTCTCGCCAATAAGTACGTTATAAACATTAAAATCAGGCCCTTCATGCTTTTTCAGCCCAAGTCCGCTCGACGCATTGCCTTGCGGATCCATATCTATCAATAAAACTCGGTGTTTCATTGTTGCCAAAGCAGAGGCAAGATTTACCGAAGTCGTTGTTTTGCCGACTCCACCTTTTTGATTCGCAATACATATTGTTTTAGCCATGATTTATCTCCGTATATAAAATCTAGATTGTTTTTTTTTTAATTCAAGAAATTTCATAAAATTACCGATGTTCCACGTGGAACATGAGATACTGCGTTGTTGTTTTACTCCTATTATTAGCCGCTTGTAACAAGCCGGATCCAAATCCCGAGCTAAAGGACCCTATTTACCAAGATCTTCAAAAAAGAATAAAGGAAATGGACGGACAAATCGTAGAAGAGGGCAAAACTCTTGAAGAACATAAAAGTGCGCTCGCAAAAGTTTTACCTCAGACTGGTCAAAACAAATACGCACAAAAGAGAGTCTTCGATTCCGAAAACAGACTTGAACACTTAAAACAATTAAAAAGGTATCTAGAAATTTCGACCGAGTCGCGAAAAATGAAAGATACTATGGATTATACTCGAGCTTTAAATAAAGGCGAGCCCTGGCCTGATCCCACCGAATTCAAAGACTATATGGATAGGCGAAAGGGAGATGTTATTCCAAGGGCCTGGAGCTATAAAGCCCGCGTGGAAGAGCTTAAAGACCAAAACCCAGCGCCAAAGCCTTCCGGCGGCGGACGTTAATGTTCCACGTAGAACATTTTTAAATATTTCTCACTTAAATTAGATTTTCTCGGTCTTAACAACGGCAAATTTAACTTCACCCATTGGAAGCTTATAATCTTTGACCAATCCAGGTAACCAGTACGTGCAAAGCTGCGTAGGAATCTGCATGATTTCAGAACCCCATTCTTCGGACTTCATATGAAAATAAATGCCACCCTTAACGAAAGCCTTACGGGTGATTAGAATAGCCTTTTGAATCGAAGCAAAATCACGAGAAATAGCAAACTTGATAGTGTTATCAGGAATACTTTCAACTTTAGCAAATTTAATTTCGATATTTGATAAATTAAGAGTCGTCTTTAAATGACGTAAAAATTCAATTTTACGCTGATCCGAATCAACCATAATAACCTTGGAACCTTTATTTAAAATAGCAAAGATAACGCCTGGCAATCCATTCCCACTACCTAAGTCATAAATTTCATCAATAGGCAAATTCAAGTGTTTTACTATATTGACCGCTTCTATACAGTCAGCAATATGAACAAGATCAGCATTAGGAATAGTAACGACAGAAATTAGATTGTTTGATTTATTCTGTGATAAAAGTTGTTTATAGAATTCGTGAATCTTAAGAAGGGCTTCTTTATCAAGGCTGGCGTACCATTTATCAATTCGATAATGTATGACCTGAACCGGTTCCGTGTTGCTCAACTTCAAACTCCTTGAATTTCTTCTTACCTTTTAAGTGTATCAAAATTGCTTGGATAGCAGAAGGATTTACTCCACTTATTCGTTGCGCCTGTCCCAAAGTTCGAGGTTTGATGCGTGATAATTTTTCGACCTCTTCATTGGAAAGTCCGCGAACTTCAGCATACAAAAAAGCCTCAGGAATTAGCAATCCTTCCATTCTTTTCGCCTGATTAATAAGTTCCAATTGCTTCTTTATATAACCTGAATATTTCACTTCAATTTCAACCGGTTCGGCAACCAAAGGGTCAGAATCCATCATGAAACCGAACTCATTCAAGTGTGAACTAACTATTTCTGTACGGCGAAGTAATTCAGCGAATGTAATAGATTTTCCTAAAACTGTAGAGCCAATTTTAACCAATTTTTCTTGCACATCTTTGGTCGGAAAAATCTTCTCTGAATTTAGTCTCTCAACCAGCTTTCCACGCTTTTCTTTTAAAGAATTAAGCACCTCAAACTGTGATTCAGCATAAATCCCAACATTTAAACTTTGCTCTACCAACCGATCAATCGTGTTGTCTTCCCGTAAAACCAATCGATGTTCAGCGCGCGAAGTAAACATTCGGTAAGGTTCGCGAGTGCCTTTTGTAATCAAGTCATCGATCAATACCCCAATATAGGCCTGATCTCTCTCTAAAATAAAGGGCCCTTTTTCATCGATCTTTTTAGCTGCATTCACCCCAGCTATAAAACCCTGGGCAGCAGCTTCTTCATATCCACTGGTCCCATTAATTTGGCCGGCTAAAAACAGATTCGAAATCTTGCGAGTTTCCAATGTATGGTAAATCTGAGTAGGCTCAATAAAGTCATACTCAACAGCATATCCATACCGAACAACTTTTACATTCTCTAAACCAGGAATTGTCTTTAAAAATCGATCTTGAACATCCACAGGAAGGCTTGTCGAAATACCTTGAAGGTAAATAAGGTCTGAATCTAAACCTTCTGGCTCTAAAAACGTCTGATGTGAAACCTTATCAGCAAAGCGAGTCACTTTGTCTTCAATGCTTGGACAGTAACGAGGGCCAGTGCCTTCAATAATACCGCAATATATGGGAGATTTATCTAAGTTATTGCGGATGATATCGTGAGTTTCTTCGGTAGTTCTAGAAAGGTAACAAGCCACTTGTGGTAACTTTAGCTGTCTTTCTGACAAAAAACTAAAAGGGAAAAAAACTTCGTCACCATACTGCGGAATCGTTTTCGACCAATCAATGGAGTCTTTATGTAAACGCGCAGGCGTGCCGGTTTTAAGTCTTTGAACAACAAACCCGTAATTGGCCAGCTGATCAGAAATTCCAACGGTCGCTTTGTCACCAACGCGGCCGCCAGATTGCTGCTCAAGGCCGACGTGCATAACGCCGTTCATAAAAGTACCGGTAGTAATGATGGTTGCCTTGCAAAAAATCCGCGATCCATCGTCTAAAACTACCCCTACGCACTGATTGTTTTCAATGATCAGGCTTTTCACTTCGGCTTGTTTTACCGTAAGGTTCTTTTGCGTATAAATTTTTGCAGTCACATATTCAGAGTATTTGTGTTTATCGCTTTGAACTCGGGTTCCACGTACCGCAGGCCCCTTGTTTGAATTTAGTCTTTTAAATTGAATGCACGTATCGTCGGCGGCCCTTCCCATCTCGCCACCTAAAACGTCAATTTCGCGAACCATGTGACCTTTTGCGAGGCCACCAATAGATGGGTTACAACTCATGTATCCAATACGATCGATATTCGTTGTAATCAATAAGGTATTTTTGCCTAGACGCGCAGAAGAAAGACAGGCTTCTATTCCTGCGTGACCTGCGCCCACAACGATGATGTCAAAATCTGAAAGAACTGACACTAATTTCCTCTATTATTTTCCCAAGCAAAATTCTTTAAAAATTTTATCCAAAATTTGATCGTCAAAACTTTTACCTAAAGTTTCCTGAATCTGAATCAAGGCTTCTTTAAGCTCTAAAGAAACAAATTCTTGTCCACTTTTTGCCTTTACTAACATAAGCGCTCTCTCTAATCCTTCAGAAGCTTTCGTAAGGTTTTCGAAATGGCGGCTATGAGTAATCAAGCTTAGGTCCTCTTCAGCTCTAAACTTCATATTGTTTCCCAGAAATCGCTTTAATAAATCCAGGGCATTAGTATCCAATACCGATAGAAAAATCGTCTTTTCTTTAAGAAAATCCCTATTTAACTTTTCGGTGCTGTAATTATTTCTTAATTTCAGGAAAGAAATCAATTTATCGTAATAGTTTTCGGTGTTTAAATTGGGTACAAGGTCTTTTTTGTTAAATATAAAAAGCGTGTCAGAAAGATCCTTTTTAGCCGGTATTTGCGATAAATCAGCTTCATCAAATTCGTCAGAGCTGATAACCAAAACAGTATAATCAGCAACCTTCATGGCTTCCAACGACTTTTGAACCCCGATCTTTTCCACTTTATCTTCAGTGTTTCTTAGTCCT
>JAYSSX010000402.1:0-3165 GCA_043720315.1 Pseudobdellovibrionaceae bacterium
TTTTTGAAGAAGCCAATTTTAAATGTGAAACAAAAGAAAATGTAACACTTGAAACAGGCAGTGCCTTTGAGTTTACCTTAACGACTTTGTCAGAATCCAAGGCCGGAGCAGTTGCCAAAAAAGGGACACAATCTGGTAAATTAGAATTGCCCTTCGAAAAACATTTTCCTCAGGGCCACCACTAAATGAAAATTACATTTTTAAAAAGCGGGCACCAATATCTTTACGCTGTTGTTTGCCTTCCCAGAAGGCGTGTTGACTTTGTTTATAGGCATTGTTGATGGATTCTTCTTTGGTTTGCCCTATGCCGATACTCCCCAATACTCTTCCACCTGCAGTCACCCATTCTTTAGACAAAGGATCTTTTTTAGTTCCAGCGTGTATAAAATAACTGAACTCACTTTCAAATTCCAAATCGCCTAAAATGGCTTGATTGGTCACAGGCTGATCAGGATAACCGGGGCTGGCTAAAATCACACAAGTGGTAAAAAGACTTTTCAATTTGATCGGTTTTACGACTCCGATCGTGATGGCTTTAAAAATTTCGGCAACGTCGCCCTCGATCAAAGGTAAAATCACCTGTGTTTCAGGATCTCCAAAGCGGCAATTGTATTCTAAAACTTTTGGTCCATCGGTTGTAATCATTAAACCAATAAAAAGAACTCCGCGATATAAAAAATTCTTTTTCGAAAGTCCTTCTAAAGTTTTTTTAACAATCTTTTCTTCAATAGTGGCCAATAACTTTGCATCCAAGGAAAGGGGAGCCACAGTTCCCATACCACCAGTGTTGGGTCCCTTGTCGTTGTCAAAAATACGTTTGTGATCTTGCGCTGTCGGAAGAATTTGATAAGTCTCGCCATTGGTTAAAATGTGTAAACTGGTTTCCCAACCAGTCTGGAATTGTTCCATTATGGCCTTATTACCTGCATTACCAAAACGTTTTTTTAAAAATACTTCTTCGGCAGCCGTTTTTAATTCTTCAACGGTTTGGCAAATATAAACGCCTTTGCCGGCGGCTAAACCATCGGCCTTCAAAACATAGGGAGGTTGAAATTGTCGGTAATCATTCAAAACGTCTTCGACGCTTTCGACTTCAACAAAGTGGGCAGTGGGAATTTCGTTTTCAAACATGAATTTTTTTGAAAATATTTTCGAAGACTCCAATTGCGAAGCTTCTTGGCTGGGAGCAAAAACTAAAATTCCTCTTTCGCGCATTAAATCGGCTAGTGGACTAGCGACGATTTCGTCGGGACCGATGATGACATATTCGATTTCATTGGCAATGCAAAACTGTATGACTGCATCATAATTTTTTAAATCGATTGAATGACAAATGGCCAGTCTTTTCATTCCATCATTTCCAGGAATAGCGTGAATTTCGGAAACCGATGTTGATCGGGAAAGAGATTTAACAAGCGCATGTTCTCTGCCGCCTTGACCAATCACTAAAACCTTCATTCATGCCTCCAAAATAGAAAGTTATTCTACTTGATTTAAAGCATTATTAGAATCAAAAAATACTGATTTTTTGACAGACCCTTGCAAAGCACCTAACCTATTTTCTATGGAAAAAATCGTATTTATATCAGGAAAGAGAACTGCATTTGGCTCGTTTGGTGGAAGTCTTAAAGATTTGTCAGCAACCGAGTTGGGTGTTATCGCAACAAAAGCAACTTTGCAACAAGCCGGGGTCGATCCTTCAAAAATTGATCACGTGATTTTTGGCAATGTCGTACAATCGGGTCCCGATGCAGCTTATTTATCTAGACATATCGGACTGAAAAGTGAAATCCCTGTTGATCGCGGTGCTTACATCGTGAATCGCCTATGCGGAAGCGGATTTCAGTCTTGGGTGAATGCCGTCCAGATGATCAAAGATGGTGATGGTGACATAATCATTGCTGGTGGTGTCGAACAAATGTCGGCCATTCCCTATGTTTCTCGCGGCGCCCGTTGGGGTGGAATGCGATTGGGGCATTCGGAATTAGAAGATTTGATGACTGCAGCGCTGACCGATGCTCATATCAAAATGCCAATGGCTATCACTGCGGAAAATTTAGCATTGAAATATTCGATTTCTCGAGAGCAATCAGACCAGTATTCGATTCAGTCTCAAAAAAGATTAAACAAAGCCTTGTTGGAAGGCGATTTGAAAAATGAAATTTGCCCAGTTGTCATTGAAGGTAAAAAAGGAACAGTCACTTTTGAAAAGGACGAACATCCTAAACCAGAAGCGACTTTAGAAAAAATTGCGACAATGAAACCGCTTTTCAAAAAAGATGGAATTGTAACAGCAGCCAGCTCATCAGGAATTGTTGACGGAGCTGCGGCCTCATTATTGATGTCAGAAACCAAAGCTAAAGAGTTGGGATTAAAACCAATGGCGGAAATTGTGGCGTATGCTAGTGTTGGTTGTGATCCTTCGATAATGGGAATCGGTCCAGCTGGAGCGGCTCGCAAAGCCTTGGCCAAGGCCGGTTTAAATTTAAGTCAGATGGACATCGTTGAAGTGAACGAGGCCTTTGCGGCTCAGTATTTGGCCGTTGAAAAAGAATTAGGGTTAGATCCAGCCAGAACCAATCGTAACGGCGGAGCCATTGCCGTAGGGCATCCTTTAGGCGCTTCGGGCACTCGAATTATGAATAGTTTAGTTTATCAATTGAAGAAATCTAATGCTGATTATGCATTAGGTGCAGCTTGTATCGGTGGCGGACAAGGTATTGCCGTTATCATTAAGAATAGAAAGTAATATGAACGAATATCCATTGCGTGAAAGAACGATTGTTATTTTTGGATACTTTTCGACAACTGTGCAAAATCTAATGATGAATTTATGTTCTGCCGGTGCAGATGTTGCGTTGATTGGGCCACAAGCCGACCAAGCCGTAAAGTATTGTAGTCAGTTGAATGATCAAAGAGAAATCAAAGAAAAATTTGGACGGTCATTGGCCATTCCAATGGATCCTCATGTAAGTGGCGCTATCAGAGACAGTTTGGGTCGTGTTGTTCAGACCTTTGGTGGTATGGATGTTTTTATCGACTTTTATATCGAAAACAAAAAAACTCCTTTTCCCTTTGAAAGTCCATTGGAACAAAGTTTAGATCAAATGATTTTTCCTATTCAAACAAGTTTATCATTTACTCATCAAGTTGTTCCTTTTTTAA
>JAYSSX010000403.1:0-4162 GCA_043720315.1 Pseudobdellovibrionaceae bacterium
TCAACCAACATCCGTATTTTCTACAAAACAAAGCTGAAACATTGCTAATTGATGAAATTGAAAGTTTGTGGACCTCCATTGCAACTAATGACGACTGGAAGCCTTTTGAGGAAAAGGTTCGCCGTTTAAAGGGCAAACCTATCTGAATTTATTTAGATAGAATCACTTCTCCATGTTCTACTTCGGCAAGTTCCTTTCGTTTTGGTCGCACTAATTTCACGAACAATCGATTAGTAAAATTCTTGAAATTATCTATATAACCAAAAGCTGCGGGAACGACGACCAAAGTCAGCAATGTCGAACTTACTAAACCACCGATCAATGCAACCCCCATAGAAGTTCTTTGCGCCGAAGCTTCGTTCAGTCCGATGGCGATAGGGATCATACCAGCAATCAAAGCCAGGCTGGTCATCAAAATGGGACGAAGGCGGGTTTTACAAGCCTTTAACAGCGCCGCATTTCTTTCCATGCCTTCATTCATTAAAATGTTCGTATAGTCCACCAACAAAATCGAGTTTTTCGCTACAACTCCTAATAACATAACCATACCTATCATAGAGAAAATATCTAACGACTTGTGACCTAAAAATAAGGCTACGAAGGCGCCACACATTCCCAGAGGCAGCGCCAATAAGATGGCAAATGGTGTTACGAAACTTTCGTACAGCGAAGCAAGTACTAGATAAATAAATACAATACCTAAAAACATCGCCATCAACATATTGGCCATTAAATCTTTAAAATCTTCGGCTTGTCCAACGAAAGCAGTACTGATTCCAGGAGGCGGCGGCAATTCTTCCTTGAGGATTCTTTCCGTTTCGCTGGTAATATTACCCAAACTTCCGCCCACTCCCATATTTCCATCGATGTTAATATATCGTGACTTATTTTGACGATTGATCTGCGAATAACCTGTGGTTTCTTCACCGGTCGCAATGCGACTCAAAGGAATCATATTAAAATTTGAGTTTGGAACTTTGGTCGTTGCAAACTGCTGACGTAAGTCTTTGTATTTTTCATCTAATCTTACGCGAATATCATAATCATGTCCTTTTTCTCGATAAGAAGCTGCAACTAAACCTTCGGTTCTAGCCCGCAACTCGATACCAGCTGTTTCCGTCGAAACACCTAAGGATTCAGATTTCGAACGATCAAAGTTTACATGGAACTCAGGTTTTCCCGTTCGATAGTTAGTATCGACATCGACGAATCCTGGAATTTTTTCTAACCGGGCTTTCAATTTAGTCACGTATTCTGACAACTGATCTAAATCCGCACCTATAATATTAATATTAAATGGTTTTTGCGCTCCGCCACCGATATCCACGTCGCCGACTGCGAGTAAACCAAATTCTTTAAATTTTATGAATTCGTCACGAATCTGCTGTTTCACATCGGAAGTAGTGAACTTTCTGTCTTTGCGCGGAACTAATCTTACGTAAACTTGCGACTTGTTAGATTCGGTACGACCCCCCGAAGAACCAATGGTTGTCGCCAACAAATCAAAGTTAGGATTCACTTTAAGAGCATCCTCTACTTGATGAGTTAATTCCGTAGTCGCTTCCAAAGAAGTTCCTACAGGTTTTTCAACGAACACCATAAATTCGCCATTGTCGGCATTTGGTAAAAATGTTTTTGGCACAAAAGCCACTAGACTCATACAAGCCACAAAAATCACTAGGGCCGAACCCAAAATTGTTTTTGGATGTTTTAAAGTAAACTTTAAAAGTCTTTCATATACATTTTCTAAATGCGTCTGAAAACGATCAAAAGCCGCTAACATCGCATTGATAGGGCCGCGCCCCTTAACGTGTTCGTTCGGACTGGCTAAATAGGCCGATAACATAGGAGCCATAGTAAAAGCATCGAACAAAGAAATTAACATTGTGAAAACTATAGTGAGACCGAACTGCCGGAAGAACTGGCCGATGATACCTTCCAAAAAGGCGATGGGTCCGAAAACGGCAATAACCACCAACGTTGTTGCGATAACGGCTTGTGTGACTTCTTTGGTGCCTTCGATCGCAGCTTGCATAGGAGTTTTACCTAATTCCATGTGACGGAAAATATTTTCCCGCACAACAATCGCATCATCGATAAGCAGTCCCACCGCCAACGATAGCGCCAACAAGGTCATAATATTGATAGAAAAACCCATAAAATACATAATTACGAATCCACCCAATAACGAATTGGGTAAAGCCAATCCAGTAATAAAAGTAGAACGTACTGATCCCAAGAAAAAGAACACAACGATAATACATAATACGATACCGATCATGATAGATTCACGAACGTCCTCGATATTTAATCGAACTGGTTTCGCACCATCACGAACTAATTCAACTTTGGCCTCAATATGTCGCGCCTTTAAAGTATCGTTTACCTTTTGAAGTTTTAATTTAACAAGGTCTGCGACCTTCACTGTGTTAGCACCTGACTGACGATAGATATCTAGGAAAACCGCAGCTTGCTTTTCAAATTTACCATCTTTAGTCATCAACGTGGAAGAAGAATTTTTCTCTTCTAAACCCACTTTTACTTCAGCCACTGAATCCAAACGAACAGCGCGATCAGAGCCCATAAAATTAATATTAACTGCTTTCAAGGCATCGACGGAACCAAATTCACCAGAAGCCCTTACTACAGTTACATTTTTGCTGTCTTCAATTTTACCGACGGGAACGTCTTTAGAAGTGCTTTTAATTTTTTGAGTAATTTGTACTAGCGACAGGTTGTAGTCTTGCACTTTGTTTTTATCAACTAACACTTGGATTTCGCGTTTGCGTCCACCAGTTAAGCTGACTTGTCCTACGCCGGCGACGGTTTCAAACTGCGGCTTCACCACGTCATCAATAGCGTCATAAAGTTCCCCCGGGTCCATTGCCGAACTGATCGCGATTTTTACTATAGGCTGATCGGCCGGATCAAATCGACGAACTATAGGTTCTAAGATATCGTCAGGAAGTTTATTTCGAATATTCGAAATGCGCTGACGTATTTGTTGATCGGCATCCTTAATATCGGTACCAATTTTAAATTTTAAAATTACATAAGAAACGCTCTCTGCATTAGTCGAAGAGATGGTGTCCAATCCAGATAAACTACTTAACTCATCTTCGATCGGTTTCGACACTAATTTTTCGACGTCTACAGGAGAGGCCCCTGAATAAACCGTCTGCACGAAAACTACCGGAAATGTGACATCAGGAAACAGATCTACACTCATCTTGGTTAACGCTGTGTAACCCAAAATGAGCATTAAACTGACGACACAAGTTATAAATATTGGCCGTTTAATGGCCGTTTCAGCTAAACTCATAATAACTCCTGATTCGGCAATCGAACATACATCTTAGCTTGCGCTTCAAATTTTCGCATTTCCGCTTTTAGTTTTGATAATCTTAATTCAGCATCGGCAGCATCTTGTTCTGCCGTAATTACCTTCGATGTTACAGAACGTCCCTTGGAAAGTTTGTCCCGCTCTTGGGCGGCTTTTTCCGTCTGTATTTTGCTTAACACGGCGGCTTGTTCAATTTTTTTCCCGAACTCTCTGTGTTTTCGCTGATACTCACTCCAAGAAGATTCGCTTTCCAATAAAGAACGTTGCATTTTTAATTCACTCGACATTGAGGTGGCTTTTGCGGCTGAGGTGACCGCGTTTTTTACTGAACCATCTAACATCCAAATTAATTTCAGAGAAACTAATGTCGTTGGTATATCGTTGTTACTTATTTTACTTGTGGCACTACCCATTGAATCTTCGATTGCATTCGTCCCATAACGACCTTCTAAAATCAAATCCGGCTTCTGACCATCAACGGCCTGCTCGGCAGACAGTTTTTTATTTCGAGCATCTAATACACTTAAATAAGTATCTAATTTAACAATACGGCCAGCTACACCCTGAATGAAGTCGGAAGGTTGACGAATTCGTTCCAACTGACCTTGCAATTCTGGAAAACTATCGCCGTCCTCTAGTTCAAGAACATTAATAATTTGTTTACGCGCTGACAGCAAATCATCTGCCGCGGTAATCAGTTCTAAATCTCTGGCTGCAACTAGTCCCTGCGCATTTAGCAAATCCGAGCGATCATCAATGCCATTGGATACTCGATTACGTACCCACTGTTCGATTTTTTTAGCACGGTCTAAATTGGCC
>JAYSSX010000404.1:0-7224 GCA_043720315.1 Pseudobdellovibrionaceae bacterium
GATTGCTCGGGAGCTGGTTGACCATCTGCCGTTTGAGGTGCTGCGACTCCAGCCTCAGGGTCAGCAAAATCTGCTTCTGGATTACTGGCCTCGGTTGACATTGAATCCTCATCAACAGGAGCTGTTGAACAGCCTGAAAAAGCAAACGCTAACACTACTATCATTAACAGCCTTAAGAATCCGTTCATCGGGCCTCCCCTATTTTTTTAATTCTAAAACGTGTGTATTTCCAGAAATTTGACCGTCTTCGCTTGGTGGCTCGACGACAATCACTTCTCCCTCACGAATCAAAGCAACATGTCCGTTGTTGCGTCCTATGCGAGTTCCCTTTCGAATGGTGTACACTTTTCCAATTTGATCTTTCACAATAGCTTTCGGTCTATTAACTTCCCAAATAATTGCAATAACTCGGTAAACACCTAAGTCATACTTTTGTAATGGGTCATTCGGATCAAAAACTCTACCTTTAGACCGAATAATTCTAACACCAGTGGGGCTGTACTCAGCTTCCCCATCTTCGTTTTTTTGAACATCTTGAAAAAAGGGATCACGTCGGCCAGAAGGATCATAGACATACCCTTCACTCGTATTTAATTTTGGATAAGGTTCTGACTTATGCGTGGCTGCCGGCTCAGTCGCGGCAGGGCGCGGCGACGCGACAGCGGTAGCTGCAGGTGCCGCTGGCACTTGCGAAAGAGCTTTATCGCTAAATCCAGAAAAAACGAAAACCATCAAGAGAACCGAACTAATGGCTAACACTAAAAAAGAAGAAGCTTTAAAAAATGGATTCATTTTTTAGCGTCTCCTATATATCTATAACTGATAACATTTCCTTCAAATCGTAAACGGTTGGAATTAGGCATCGATATTATTGAAAAATTTCTGACACGAGTAATACGCTCTAAACTGGAAACGTAATAAATGAACATCGTAATTTCAGAAAAACTGCCTTCCATTTTTAACATCAATGGAATTTCTTCGATAATTTGCTTTGAAAGGGGCTTTTGTGGCTCTTTCAGTTTAATAGATACACCTGACGATTTCGCAACGATATCTACCGAACGTACGATTTCGGCCATTTGAATTTCTGATGGTAACTGTTGCGAAACGTTTTTAAACTGATCCGAAAGGGCACCTACTGAAGTTCTGACTTGCTCCAACTGCTGTAACGCATCTTCGGAAATTTTTCTTTGGCTGTCTTCTTGTTTAGCTACGGCATCTCGTTCTGCAAGATCTTTTTGTAATTTGCCTCCATCGTCGTAATACATGAAATAATAAATGCCGCCAACAGCCAATGAGATCATTAGAATGGTTCTCATGTTTAAGCCAGCTAAACGTGCAATTGCGGAATTAAGTGCTGCCTTCATTTAGCCCCATCCAATGCACAATCAATTGTAAAGTATTTTAGAGTTGTGCCCGATTCAGTTCTTTCTTCGGATTTGATCAAATTAACTTGTTGTAAGAATACACTTCTAGACAGAGCTTCCATAAAAGTAGAAACGTCCAAATCGCTAGTAGCGTAACCATTCATCTGCAACTTGTCTTCTTTTAAATCAATCTTTGAGAGCCATAATTTTGACGGAGTTTCTTTTTGAATAGTGTCTAGAATCTGAACTTCGCGCATTCTTTCCTTACGAAGGATTTCAATTGAATCGATCTGCGCCTGTAGTTTCGCCTGATCTTCTTTAAATTTAGTGATCTCGGAAACGGCTCCACGGGCTTTGGCATTTTTTGAAGCCAGTTCGGTAATGTATGCATTTTTTGAAGCAATTTTACTTTGAAGTTCAGGAATATTTTGGCGCTCATAAACCATTAGGGCCACAGGGATCAAAAGCATAATAACAATTCGCTTGATCCCTTCTCTCTGCAGAATACCTTGATCAACGATGTCTTCACCGGTATCGGTGGCCATCCTAAGGGCTTTAGCATCCAGGTTGAGGTTAACTCTAATCACGAATCACCAATAGAACGTAAAGCAAGACCAATAACGACAGGAGCGAACGGAGCAATTTGTTGCATACCTTGGCGAGAATTATTTTTTAAATTAGAAGAAACCCTTAAAAATGGATTTAATTGTTCAAAACGAATATTTGTTTTTTCGCCGACAATTTTAATTAAAGTTGGCATGCCACTGCCACCGCCAGCATAAAAAGCACTTTGAATACTTAAGCCAGAAGAACTTTGAGAGAAGAAATCAAAACCGCTGCGTAGCTCATCACTGATAGCGTCGGTTGTGGCCCGCATGATTTTATGAACTTCATCAGGTACAGCGTCCCCCTGGATTGCACTCATTTTTAGGGCTTCGGCTTCGGGTACCGAAATACCCATTTCTTTGTGTACCTCATTGGTATAACTCATTCCGCCGACAGCAATATCTCGGCAGAAAATAACTTCACCTGAGTGTAAAACAACGAAGTTGGTCACGCCGGCACCAATATTTAATAAGGCAATGGTTTCATCGCGTCTTTTTCCGTAATTTAATTCGAAACAATTTGCTAACGCAAAACCGCTGACATCAACTACTGAAGATTCCATCCCTGCACCACTAATCGCAGCTGCGTATTGAGTTAAAATTTCGTTCTGTGCAGCGATTAAAAGGACGTCCATCGAATCAGGACTGGAGCTGGGAAGAACATGGTGACCTAACTTAATTTCGGAAATATCGAAAGGAATATACTGTTCAGCTTCAAAACGGATTTGCTCTGCCAAAACCTTTTTTTCCACTTTCGGAATAGTAATTTTTTTAATAATAACCGAAGTTCCCCACATACCCACGCTGGTTAATTTACGTTTCGTTTTAATCTCGGCAGCTAAAGTTTGAATTGATGAAGAAATCGCCATGCTATTAGTAATCGCACCATTGCTTAGACAACCCGCAGGCGTTGGCGCAAATCCAAACGAAAGCAACTTCGCGCCTTTACCCACAATTTCAACTTCCGCCATTTTAATAGAGCTGGTTCCAATATCCAAACCAACTACTTTTTTTGATTTAAAAAACATGATGAACGCAACTCCATTTGCGTGAGTATTAAGACAAAACTCCTCACTTAAGTATTCAAGACTCGACTACAAATGTCAAACTTCTGACTTAAACAAGGTCGGGCAAAAACAGCTGAATATACATTTGGCCTAGACTTTGGCCTATTAAAAAATACAGGACAGCACCTAGGGCTAGGTAGGGTCCGAACGGAATTGCCGTCTTCATTTCCTTTTTTTTAAAAAGAATCAAATAAAAGCCAACTAAACTTCCCAGAATACTGGCGGTCATAATTATGAAAGGTAACGCCTTCCAACCAAGTACAGCTCCAATCCAAGCCAATAGCTTGATATCACCGCCACCCATGCCTTCTTCTTTTCGGAATACGAAATATAAATAAGCGATGGCCCATAGAATTCCACCACCGAATAAAATTCCTAACATAGAATCCAACCACGTTCTTTGATCCGAGAAAAAAGAACCTGCAAAACCAATTGCAATACCGGAAAGAGTGAAAATATCGGGAAGAAGAAAATTATCAATATCGATAAAAGAGACAATAATTAAACACAAAGAAAATAAAATGAGCTCAAAAAAAGTAAAACTGATTCCAAACTTAAAATAAGTGAATAAAAAGATAAGACCAGTTAGCAATTCTACTAACGGATATCGAATAGAAAAGGGAGCTGCACAATTGCGACACTTGCCTCTTAAAACAAACCAAGAAATAATGGGAATATTATCATACCAGACCACTTGCTTTTGGCAGCTGTAGCAATGACTTCTTGGCGTTACCACGCTCAATTTTTTTGGGTATCGATAAATGACCACATTTGCAAAACTTCCTTGAAGGGCACCAAATAAAAAAACAAAAATGGAATAAAATAAAGTCTCAGACAAGATCTTTCCTTTTGTAAAAAAACGTAGCCAAGGCCAACGCAATTAATATCCAGGCAAAGTGATGCCCAAATGACCAAAACCACTGCCCGGTATCAATGCCTGTCGTAATTAAATAGTAAGATCTCCAATTGGCAGTGAAAAGATTTGGAACCACTTTATTTACGACCTCTGCAGCTCTTAAAAAAAATTCGTTTTTGCTTTTAGTGGCAAAAAACAGTAACTCTTCTAACCAATTTCCCAAAAGGAAAATGGCAAAAACCATAAACAACGCATAAGTTGGCCGCACGATCGAAGCAAAGAAAAATGCCAAAGCTAATAATACCGACATTTCGAAGATGATTCCCAAGCTAGCCTGCATGTAATTAAGAAAGCTAACTTCTCCTTCAAGAATCAAAAATAATGTGACCGACAATATCAACCAGACCGTTAACATGATCAAAAAAACCGAAAGGTACTTACCAATTAAAAATTGAGCGCGGTTTAGCGGACGAGCAAGAATTAACAAACAAGTTTGTCTTTCAGTTTCCTTTTGCATACTGAAGGCGCCGAAAAAACTGACTAAACCCAAACAACAAAGATGAATACTGGTTAATCCAAAATGAATCATGATTCGCGTCTGCTCTTCCAGACTTAAACTTCCTAAGGCAATACTCAGTGCCATCAAAAACAAAGCGATGAAAAAACAAATATGTGCAAAACGATCGCGCAGATACTCTTGAAAGCCGGTTTTAGCAATTGTCAGTATTGGCCAAATGGTTTTCTTCATTTTTGAACCTTTTGATTTTCACGAAAACGCTGGAAGGCGAATTCAAGATCTAATGTTTCACCCTTGGAAAAGTTCAAAAACTTTTTCAATTCACCTTGATAAATGATTTGTCCTTGATCGATAACCACTATGTCTCGACATAACTCTTCCATGTCATGCAATAAGTGACTACTGAAAAAAATCGTAGTCCCGCGACTTTGCTCTTCTTTGATAATTTTCTTAATCAGAAATCGACCATCCGGATCTAATCCTGACATCGGCTCATCTAAAATGAGAAAATCTGGCTTTTTGATAATTGCCTGAGCCAATCCTACCCTTTGCAACATACCTTTTGAAAACTGCCGTAGTACAGTCTTCTTTGAAGATAATAGATTAACACGACTGAGAACCTCAACGCAGGCCTCATCGAAGCCCCGACCGCCTCCGCCCAAGTCCCAATGAAATTTTAAAAATTCTTCTGCTTTAAGGAACTCATAAAAATAAGGCCGTTCGGGCATATACCCAATTTTATTTTTAATTTCTGAATTTAAGATTTGGTTATCAAAAAAATGGACTCCACCAGACGTCGGATGAATAAAGCCCAAAACACACTTTAAGGAGGTTGTTTTGCCCGAGCCATTGACTCCGACAAAACCGGTAGTAACTCCCTTTTCAACCTTAAAACTTACATTTTTTAAAACGGATTTGTCTTTTTCAAACAAACCACCTTTAAATACCTTGTTAAGATTTTGAACGACCAATGATTGCATGAAATAATTATGCCAAATCAATAGAAATAATCAAAGAGATTCGGGTTACTTGTTAGAACAAATAAGATTTGTTTAACGTTGAAACATTAATATTTTGATCTTTTGATTTTTCCAGGGCCAACAAAAAGGCCTCCGCAGCATCACTTTCCGTCAAACAAGGAATACTATAATCCGTGCAGGCTCTTCGAATGTCGAAACTGGCTTCGATAGAAGTTTTTCCTCGAGTCGTATTTATAACAAAGGAAACATCTCCTGACCGAATTCGATCCACACAATGAGGACGCCCCTCATGGACCTTACGTAGCATTAGAGTTTCCAAATTGCGGTCATTGAAATATTTTGCCGTTCCTGAAGTAGCTGATATTGTGTATCCCATTGAAGTCAACTTCTTGGCCAACTCTAACATTGACTCTTTATCTTTATCTCTCAAAGAGAAAAATACTTCACCTTTGTTAGGTAATTTAACATGACTGGAAATAAGCGCTTTCATTAATGCTTCAGGGTAATTGGCAGCACGCCCCATACTTTCCCCGGTAGATTTCATTTCCGGACCAAGGATGGAATCGGCTTCAGGAAATTTTTTAAATGGGAACACCACACCTTTTACCGAAACATCTTTTACATTTTTCCAATTTAAAGAATCAATCTTAAGATCCTTTTTCTTTCTCCCTAACATCGCGGCCACCCCTAGGTCGATCAAAGGAATGCCGGTGGCCTTTACGACAAACGGCACCGATCGCGAACTTCTAGGATTGGCTTCTAGCATATAAACTTCGTCATCTTTTACAGCAAGCTGTAAATTAAGATGACCAATCACTTTTATTTTATCAGCTAAATGACAACTCATTTTTTCAATTTTTTCGCAGGTAGGGTCTTTTAATCGTTGCGGAGGCAATACACCCATACTATCGCCGCTGTGAACCCCAGCCGCCTCAATATGTTCGACCACACCACCAACGATCATCCAATCGTCTCCACGTACCAAATCCACATCAACTTCAAGCGCACCTTCTAAAAATTGATCCATCAGGCAAGGGCGATCGGTGCTAATGTGCTCTGAATGCCTTTGGAAATAAGAGATCAATTCCGACTCGTTTTCGATCACTTCCATTCGGCGACCACCCAAAACGTAACTTGGGCGGCAAATGATCGGGTAACCGATCGCTTTCACTTTTTCAAGCGACTCAGTTAAACTGCTGACCATTGAAGATTTTGGAATTTTAAAATTAAGTTCCTGGCAAATTTTAGAAAACAATCCTCTGTCTTCGGCCAAGTCGATGGTTTCCAAACTAGAACCCAAGAGCGTTTTGCCTTCGCGGACCAATCGATGAATTAAACTAATCGGAGTCTGTCCACCCAACTGGGCGACAATTCCGAATGGTTTAATAAATCGGCAAATCTCTGAAACCGACTCATGTGTTAGTGGTTCGAAAAAAAGAATGTCAGAAGTATCATAGTCCGTAGAAACTGTTTCAGGATTCGAATTGACCATAATAACCTTGTGACCTGCCTTTTGAAGGGCTATTACTCCGCGGACGCAACTATAATCAAACTCAATACCTTGTCCAATTCTATTTGGACCACTACCTAAAACCATAACGGGAAGTCGAATATCAATTTCGGCATTTTCTGAAGCCCAGTACGAAGAGTAAAAGTAAGGCGTACCTGAAGCAAATTCCGCGGCACAAGTATCCACTTGCTGAAACTTAGGAAAAATTTGATTGGCTTCACGCAATTCTAAAATTTCTTTTTCAGATTTTCCGGCCAATCGACCGATTAAAGAATCGCTAAACCCTTTGCGCTTGGCTTGCAATAAAACTTCGGCATTTAAT
>JAYSSX010000405.1:0-4033 GCA_043720315.1 Pseudobdellovibrionaceae bacterium
AAGCAGGTTGGACTAGACGAAAAGCACTTCGAAAAGCTTCCTTCCCAGATCAGTGGCGGGATGCAGAAGCGTACAGGTCTGGCTCGAGCTCTTGCCCTAGATCCAGAAATTCTTTTTTATGACGAGCCGACCACTGGATTAGATCCCATTCTTACCGAAATGGTAGATAATCTAATAGTGGAAACGCATCAGCTTCATGCTGGGAAAACCTCCGTGGTGATATCACATGACTTGGATGCAGCATTTCGAATTGCCGATTATGTAGCGATGCTAAATGCTGGACAAGTTTTGCTTTTTGGTAAACCGGAAGAATTCTTCAACAGTGAAATTGAACTTGTGAAGCGATTCGTCACAAAAGGAATGAAACGAAAATGAATTTGTTGAAAGCCGCCGAGTTCAAAGTTGGCCTGCTAGTCATAGCAGTGGCTTCGCTTATCGCATACATGTCTATGCGTGTAAGTGATGATCCCAGCTTTCTACGCCGTTCTAACGAGGCTTGGTTTCTTTTGAACGATGCTGGTGGCTTGGTTAAAAACAGCGCCATTCGTTCGGCCGGTATCCCGGTGGGAATAATCAAAGACATTACCTTACAAGATGGAATTGCTAGAGTCGAAATTACAGTTAAAAGCGATTTTAAATTATTTGAATCTGCAGTGGCGGAAATTAAATCACAAGGTATTTTAGGGGATAAACATGTTCAGATTTATCCCGGGTCGCCGACGGATCCACCTTTGCCTGACGGTGGCCAAATCATAAACGTGAAAGATCAGGGTTCATTGGACAGTGTTATTTCCCAAGTCGGCGAAATTGCGGGCTCATTAAAAGAAACAGCAAAAAATTTACAAGAGGCCGTAAACGGAAATGGCACTCGCGAACATGTTTTGGGTCGAATCGTTCTTAACATTGAAAAACTCACACAGAATATTTCGGAAATCACTGGGGATAACAAGCAAAAGATAAACGAGATTGTCGATCAAGTTCATGATATCACCGAAAGTTTAAGTGATATGCTGAATGAAAATGATCCTGACAGTGTTAAAGCTCAAATTAAGCGAACAATGGGCCGTTTGGATAATGCGATGAAAAACGTTGACGAGATCAGCGGAAAAATTAATCGCGGCGAGGGTACAATTGGTCGCTTAGTAAACGACGAAGAGACAGTTGAAGAATTAAATACGGCTATCGAAGGCGTTAACGGATTTTTGGATACCGCAGGCAAATTACAAACTGGTTTGGATTTTCACTCGGAATATTTAGGCAATGTCGGTTCGGCAAAAACCACCATTGGCTTAAAAATTCAGCCTGGCTTAGATCGTTTTTATTACATTGGAGTCGTCGATGATCCAGCTGGTTTAGTTGAAAAAACAAAAACTAAATCTACCCAAGCCAATGTGACTACTGAAACGGATTATGAGAAAACTTACTACAGTAAAGTTAAGTTCAGTTTACTTTATGCAAAAAATTTCTACAATTGGACAGTCAAGGGTGGCTTAATCGAAAATTCAGGTGGTGTAGGGTTAGATTACAACTTCTTCGAAGATAAAATGCGATTTACAGTAGAAGCGTTTGAGTTTACAAAGCTCAATTTAAGGGCACAATTGCAGTATAATGTATGGCGTGGAATTTACTTAAACGTAGGTGCCAGCGATATCTTGAATCGGGGCGACAAATATTCAGGTTATTTGGGAGCAGGCTTGTTATTGACTAATGATGACCTTAAGATGTTGCTTACAAAAATTCCTTTGTAGCAACTGTAGTGGATGAAAATGTATGAGTTTTAAAAATGCATTAATCAGTGTTTCCGACAAAAGTGGATTGGTGGACTTCCTACGTCCTTTAATACAAAAGGGTCTTCGTATTGTTTCTACGGGAGGGACTTCTCAATTTTTAAAAGACAATGGTTTTACAGTGGTTGATATCAGTGAACAAACAGAGTTCCCCGAAGTAATGGGTGGACGGGTAAAAACCTTACATCCAAAAGTTCATATGGCACTGTTGTCGCGTGAAGGTAATGCTGAGGATACTGCGGTTTTGAAACAATTTAATGTCGAACCCTTCGATTTGATGATCTGCAACCTTTACCCTTTTGAACAGACCCTAAAAGCTAATCCAACGGAAAAAGAATTAATTGAAAAAATTGATGTTGGTGGGCCTTCGATGTTGCGTGCTGCTGCAAAGAACTTTCAACGGTTGGCCGTTTTGTCTGATCCTCAAGATTACAGTTGGGTACAAAAGGCCAGTTTAGAAAATACGTTTACTTTAGCCGATCGCAAAAAATTGGCTGGAAAAGTTTTTGCACTTACTTCCTTTTATGATTCTCTGATTGCTGAAAGTTTCAAAACTGAATTAAATTTAGAAACGTTTATCTTTGGTGGACGACAAGTCCAAGAATTAAGGTATGGCGAAAACCCCCAGCAAAAGGCCTGGTGGTATCAGCAACCGACAGAAAAGACGGGCATTCACAAAGCCGAAATTCTGCAAGGCAAAACACTATCGTATAATAATATTTTAGATTTAGAAGCCGCAACCAGCTTGGCGGCTAAGTTTACAGAAGCCACCTGTGTGGCGGTAAAGCACAATAACCCCTGCGGAGTTGCTAGTGCCTCTGCAATGTTAGTCGCCGTTCAACAGGCACTTAAAGCCGATCCCGTTAGCGTTTTCGGTGGAATCATTGCAATGAATAAAAACTGTGAAGAAGACACGGCAAAAATATTATCGGAATTATTTTTAGAATGTATTATCGCGCCTGGATTTAGTGACGGGGCCAAACAGATATTTGCAAAAAAGAAAAACTTAAGAATTTTAGTTTGGCCGGAAATGCTTTCGGCAAAAGGCAGCGACAAAGAAGTGAAATCGATTCAAGGTGGTTTTTTAGTTCAAGAAAAAGACAACCAATATACTCAGAGTGAATGGAAATGTCTTAGCGAGGCTCCTGACGATAAACTTAAAAACAGTTTATTGTTTGCAGAAAAAATTTGTGCTTCTTTAAAAAGTAATGCGATTGCAATTGTTAGCGGAACCCAAACTGTTGGTTTGGGAATGGGACAAGTGAATCGAGTTGATGCGTTAAACCAGGCGATTGAAAGAATGCAAAAGTTTCATCCGGAGGTGGCGTCGGTAGCAATGGCCAGCGATGCCTTTTTTCCGTTTACCGATTCCCTAGAAATTGCAGTAAAAAATAAGATTCAATGGATCTTGCAACCCGGTGGATCTGTGAAAGACGAAGAAATTTTTAGTTTTGCGAAGAAAAATAATATTAATATGATCATCACAGGAACAAGGCACTTTAAACACTAAATATGAGTACAGAGACTTTTGATATTAACAGAAAATGGCTAGTAAAAACTTCCGGAAGGGTGATAGGACCCTATCGCCAAGAAGAAATTTTACAGTTACTGTTAGATAAAAGAATTGCACCTATTGACGAGATAAAGGGCCCCGAAACTCGCTGGGTATTTTTGCGTGAACACACACAATTCCGCGAGATCATTCAAAAGTATCGAGATCAAGAAAGCAGTGCTGTAGAAAATACTCATGGCGGACAGAATACGATGACGGAAACGGATGTAAATCCTGATTTAACTCCGACGCCGCATCCTTTACATATAGGTAGCGCCGGCAAAGGTGTCGTTCCTGAAATTAAATCAATTAAACACGATACGCCAAAAGAATCTGAGGTTAAAGACGGAGCGAAGGCTGCAAAGGTAACGCCCCATTACGGCATGCTCAATGATCGCCGAGTGATCCGCCGAACTGAAAGTAAAACCAAATTATTTGTTATGAGTTTGTTGATCGCCGGTTCGGTTCTTCTTTTGTTTAGCGGATATATTTATCTGAATAAAAAAAATAGTAATGGCATGCAGGTTTTAGATCGCAAAAACTATAAGGAATCGGCAATAAAGAACAAAGCTTTGGGTTTGTATGATTTGGCGCTATCCGATTATCGCAAAGCGGTAGAAAAAGAGAATCTGGATTTATCCAGCAAATTAACTTTTGCAACTTTATTAATGAATGTAGAAAACAACTACCTAGA
>JAYSSX010000406.1:0-3674 GCA_043720315.1 Pseudobdellovibrionaceae bacterium
GAATTCAGAAAAAGATTCGGCCCAAAAAGCCCAGATTTTGCTGAAGTATGAAAGTGAACTTACTGATAAAAAGCAATTTAATGTGAAGTCCCTGATCACCAACTCCAATAATGACTACGATCTTTCAGGAGGGCCTGGTGGTGATGATGTGAATGCCAAGTCGAAAACCAGCAGTCAAAATCATTCCTTGGAATGGATAACCCTTTTAGATAAAAGTTTATCAATGACTTTCCGACTGGGTATGAGCACGGTCACTCGGGCCGAGGATAATCCTGAAGATAACCCTGGGGATTTTTATTTAACTGGTGAATACAACGGGCAAAGTTATCGCACGGATCTGGATTTTGATTACGAACAGAGTCTGTTTAATCTTAAACTTAAAAGTTTTTTGCAAACCGATTCGATAGATATCGATTCCACTTATTTAGGTGGAGTGGAAACTCTTAAAGATCACTATGATTCTAAGGGTGCGGCGATATTGTTTGATATTGATCTCAACGAGGAGACCTCGTTGTCTCCCAATGTTCGATATGATTGCCGGTCCAACCTTTGTCAAAGTATGACAGAATTTATTTTTCATCAAAATATCTCAAGTTCTGTGAGTTTTGAAATTTCAGGAGGTCGGTCGATCAAGTTCCCATCTTTGTATCAAAAATATGCTGTCCCTTTTGGCAATGCTAACTTGAATCCTGAAACCGTGGACTTTAAAGCAGTCAAAGTAGAGTTGAATCGCGATTCTTACTTTTCCAACCTCGAACTTTATCAGAAGCTGTATCATAACCTTATCGATTTTAGTGCTAGCTCTAAATATGAAAACGTAAAGAAGGTCACGGCGCAAGGAGTAGACTTCGAAAATAAATGGATCTTTACTCAGCATGAATTCAGTCTTAATTTGGCTTATCAAGAAGCGATGAATGATCTTACCAATACGGCCTTACCTAGAAGGGCAAGAACGCAGTATACAATTCAAGAAAAGTATTTGGGAAATGATCACTGGGATGTTTTATTTAGTCTCTCTGGCCGTGGACCGCGATTAGATTTGGACTCCACGTTAAAATCGGTAGAGTTACCTTCCTACAGTATTTATGATGTTATAGTTCATTATTCACTGAACAAAGGGACCGACTTTTATTTGAAACTTTTGAACCTGGGAGATGCTCAGTATGAAGAAACTTGGGGTTACGGTACGGAACGCCGACGAATATTTCTTTCGTGGTTGATGGCTTTGGATTAGATGCCAGTGAAACTTTTTTGGTCCTTGTCGATTTCTTTGATCTCGCACTTTTTACTATTTATTCTTCTCACAAATTTGAATTATTTGATTCATTTCGGTACTTCTTTGCGGCTGGTGAAAGAAATCGTGCCGATTCTAATTATTGTAAGGCCTACAATCAGTACTGTGAAAAGCCCTCCAAATAGGGATCAAAAAGGCCCCACTATTGCTGATCCAGAAATCGCGAATGTATTAATTTCCAATGCCAACCTACCTAAAAACAGCGATGAAACCTTTATTGATAACGCTGTAGTAGACTCTACTGCCGTTGGTACTGAATTTGCCGAGCAAACGATCACTATTAAATACCCGCAGTTGTCGCGTCTAAATCATGAAGAAGGAACAACCTATTTAGTACTGAAGGATAAGAGCGCCGTATTGGTTCAATCCAGCGGCTTTAGTCGGTTAGATGCCGAAGCCATATCAGCGGTTCAGCAGTTGGTATCAAAACAAAAAGTCCACGATGGACAAAAATATAAAGTCCAATTTAGGTTAGATTAAATTTTTGTTTTTTTAAAAAAATGCATCTTATGTTAAATTTTTTGAACACGAAAAAAAAATAGAGAATTTGACCTATTGTGTTATCGAACCTTTTGTAGTATAACTTTTCTACTTTAAGCGTAGTAGTTAGTGAATAGTTCTAGTTGTGGGAGGTACGTTCGTGGGGACAATCGGTACTGAATCATTTGGCCAGGATCTGGTAAAAGAAATCAAAGAAACAAAAGAGATGAATGAAGACATTGGTGAAGAATCAGAAGATTCGGAAGAACTGTCGGCAGAAGCTGCTAAAGCAGCCGAAGAAAAAGCAGCTTTATTAGAGCTTGAGAAAATGGGGCATATTGAGGACGAGGACGATGTTAATCTTGATGAGATTGATAATATCCTGGATCTTAACGATGCTTCTTATCCTCGTTTTACCTTGGCTAAAAACAAAGCGCGTTTTTTGCGTTTAGTGAGTTGGTATCGCGGTAAAGAAGAGTGGATCGAAGTAGCTCCTTTAAGTGGAGTTACTAAATTATTCAAACATCAAACTAAAGAGTTAGAGGGAATCCGTTCTAGCAAATTAGATTACGAAATGGAATTGGAGACAGGTACTCTAACTCCTTCTCAAAGATCTTACCGCAAAGACGAATTAAAAATGTGCCGTGTTCAAGAAAAAATGGCCGTTCATTTGATTTCTAAGTTACAGGTTAAAATTAAATCGGGCCGTCGCTAATTAGCTAGCGCGGTATGCGGTTGAATTTTGTGCTTATATCTATAAAATATTTTTTTAAAAAGCCTACGTTAGCGTGGGCTTTTTTATTTTCGACAATGTTCGGTTTTCCTATCCAAGCACAAACGGTGGTACCCACAAATCCAGTCCAAACTAATAATGGATTTTATGAATCGGAATGGAAACCATTTTCCAATCGACTCCTCGACGACAATTCGTTGAAGATTTTTGTAGCGGCGGTTTTATCTACAGCAGCAACTCATCAAATTGATGAATTTTCTAGGGCCGAATGGAAAGATCACCAGCACCTCAATGAGAAACAAGCCGACATTGGTGACATTTTAGGAACAGGAATTCCCGCAGTTTTGGTATTAGGCGGACAGTATTTTTACGATCGGCCGAACGCGAAAACTCATTTGCGCGCCTTCGTTTGGGGAAATGTTTTTACATATGGTTTAAAAACTGTGGCAAATCGTAAACGGCCTGGTGATAGTCGATCCTATCAGTCTTTCCCGTCAGGACATACCTCAACGACCTTCGCAACAGCTACGGCGTTAACTTATTCTTACGGGTGGAAAGCGGCAGTCATAACTTATCCATTGGCTATTTACACCGGTGCTTCAAGAATGGCAGATGATCGTCATTGGTTAAGTGATGTAGTCGCAGGTGCCTATTTAGGATTTTTAATCGGTCGAGCTAGCTATTTTGCTATGGATTATTCTTCCGAAGTGGCCGGGATTAATAAATCAAGTTCCCATTGGTGGCCTGATTTTTATTCGAACGGCGCCGGCATCCAAATGTATTATTCCTTCTGATTAGTTTGAAACCATTTTGCCACCTCAGCGGCTGATTTAATGGCGTCTTCATGAAACCCATAGCCAAAATAACTGCCGCAAAAAAAGATTCGGTCTTTTCCGTTGAGTTCTTTTAACCTTGGTTGAGTCGCAACAGAGGACTGCGTAAACACGGGATGGCGATAATTAAAAGTTTTTAGGATTTTTTGAGTATCAACCTTAATTTCACCTAAACTTAAAATAACCGGATCATTTGTCGGCAGTTTTTGTAAGCGATTTAAGTAGTACGAAATTTGGTAGGCGTCTGCTTGTTTCAGCATATTCCAACTTCCCCACATTTCCGTATTTTTACTCAGGATCGTTCTATCCTGGTGGAGAGTAACGGGATTGTTTT
>JAYSSX010000407.1:0-6719 GCA_043720315.1 Pseudobdellovibrionaceae bacterium
AAACTTTTTGGTGAAGACATTAAGGATTCTGAATTAGATCAGGTCAGTTTTAGCGAAGTCACTAAAATCGCAGCCTTTTCTAAAGAAATGAGATATGAAAACAGCCTTTCCGTTCAAAAAGCTGAGCTGCTTAAAAGCAAATATGAGTCTGAAAAATCTGAAGCTAAATCTGATTTTTTACCTAGCCTTGATTTAACGTATTCTGCAGGACGATTAACACCTTCAGAAGACACTCCAACAAAATTCAATGAATCTAAATATGGGATTGTACTGACAGTGCCATTATTTTCAGGATTTGATACTTATTACAAAAGTAAATCAGCTACCCAGCAAATTGCAGCGGCTGACAAACTGAGGTATCAGGCACAAATTGATATGGAATCAGAATTTAAGATATTAAAAAATAAGATAGATGAAAAAATATCACTTAATTCAATAAATAATAAAAAATTAAATATCGCACAAAAATATTTCGAACTCACTTTAGGAGAGTACCGACGAGGCGTTAAAAACTCGCCAGATCTTGTTGGTGCTACAGATAGATTGTTTTCTTCGAAAAAAAAGAAATTTGAATTACTTAAAGATTTAGAAGTGTTAAAAATTAAATTAGAAAATATATATTAAGAAGTTGGAAAATATGAAAAATTGTATACTAAAGATTGTATCTACTTTGCTATTTGGTTCAATGGCATTTGCCCATGGAATGGATAAATTGGGCCCACATAAAGGCATTATACAGATGCCAGGGGCATTCCATACAGAAGTTGTTCAGAACAAAGATGGTTCATTTCGTATTTACCTTTTAGATATTGAGTTCAAGAATCCGATAATAAAAAATTCGGAAGTTAAAGTAAAAATTAAATCAGGTCGTTCAACTGAACTTAAATGCATGGCTATGAGTGACTATTTTCACTGCCTTGGCACGAAAAAGGCAACAGTGGAAGATCAGAGCGAGTTGCTTATCATTGCAATTCGAGATGGCGCAAAGGGGAATGAAGCTATCTACAAATTGCCTTTAAAATTATAAAACAAATCCAATCAATCGCATTTGACCAAGGATATTTATGAGCAAACGGACTGAAAACGGTCATAGTAATTCGCATTGAGACAATAAGCCCGTAGGACACGACAGCAGTGAGCATCAATTTAAAGAAATAAAAACTAAAACAGAAGTAGATCCTGTCTGCGGTATGATGGTTGATTCATAAACTTATAGAAAGTGGTCTTTTCAAGAGAAGTTGTACTACTTTTGTAACGATAAATGTCTTCATAAGTTTAGTGCAAACCCAGAGTACTATTTAAAGGGTCAACACAAAGTTCAAAGTGGTCCCATAAAGACGACTGATAAGGCAATTTACACATGCCCGATGCATCCAGAAATTAAACAAGTTGGCCCGGGAAGCTGTCCAAGAACTTCACTTGCAAGAAATTGAAGTCATTATGCTAACAGGTGATAACGAATTGGTAGCTCAAGCTATTGCAAATGAACTAAGAATTCAAAAAAGTATTTCGGATGTGCATCCAAATCAAAAAAAAGATACGATTAAAAAACTTCAAAAAGAAGGTCGTATTGTTACTATGGCAGGTGAAGGAGTAAATGATACTCCGGCCTTAGCGCAAGCGCACGTTGGGATTGCGATGGGTCACCGAACCGATGTCGCGATCGAAAGCGCTGGCGTTACTTTGATTAAAGGTGATCTTAAGGGTTTAGTGAAAGCTAGAAATCTAAGTTACCAGACAATGAAAAATATTTGACAAAATTTCTGCCTCGCATTTGTATTTAATTTTATGGGAGTTCCTGTGGCCGCTGGGCTGCTGTATCCATTTTTTAGAATTATACTTAGTCCGATGTTTGCAAGTGCGGCAATGAGCTTGAGTTCTGTTTCGGTAATTGTAAATGCACTAAGATTAAATAAGGTAAGGATATAGTACTGAAAAAAAGTGTTAGAATTGTTTTGGGCCTATTGATTTTTGGGTATTACCAAACATCATTCCATTTAATATCGGAGTTGCTCTGGCTACTAAAGCGACATTTTTAGTTTTGGCATTTATGGGTTTATCAAATCTATGGATAGCCGTTGCGGTTGATATGGGCGGGTCTTGATTTGTGATCGCAAATGCTTTGAGACTATTGAAAGTTTGAATAATGAGATTTGCCTATAGGCGTTATTTTGATTTCGGCCAGGATTAAATAGGGAAAACAGTTATTTACTTCCGGCCTTTTAATTTCGTAAAGTATATATTACGAGGTGTTTATGGTCTTCGGTATTTCACTAAAAAAAGTTCTTTCTATTTTTGCAATTTTGTCATGCGTCCAATTCTTTTCAATTTCACTTTTTGCAGAAGAGCTAAAATGTGCAGTCTGCGGAATGCCACTCAGTGAACATGCCAAAAACCATATTATTTTAAAAGGTACTGATAAAATCCCGATGCATGTGTGCTCGCTATCATGTGTGAAAAAAACTTTAAAGCATGATTCTAACTATGGCGAAATTGAAGTCCCTGATTTCAATCATCCTGAGAAAATGCTTTCAGGCGATTCAGCATTTTTTTTAATTAAAAGCGAAAAAATAAGAAGTGATTTAGGTGATAAAGTTATGGGGCCATATTTTGGCTCTTTTTCTTCACATGCCGATGCTGACGCTGCTCAAAAAAAATATGGTGATGGTTCAGTTGTACACGGGATACAAAATGCAATTAAGTAATATAAAAAAGTATTTGAGGATTCCTATTTTGGTTTTAGCGTTTACTGGATGTGGTCCGATGAACACTCAGCCCAAATCTATAGGTGCTCAGTCAAATCAAACTGCTGAAGCTTCAAAGCTATCAAAAAACAGCCTATTCTATGCGTATTTGTCACAGACGAATGGAAATTCTGCAGCTCTTGGTGATAACGAGTACTCAACTCGGCTTGTGTACTCTAAAAATTTAAGTAATCTTTCGCAAAATGCAAAAGTGACCTTTTCATATTCGATGCCTGCAATGCCTGATATGGGAAAATCTGAAGCTCAAGGAATCAGGCAATCAGATGGCTCATATATAGCTACGCTTTTTTACTCGATGTCTGGACGATGGGAAGTCATTTTAAAAATTGAAGATAATGAAATTCAAGATGAGTACCAGTTTGATGTTGCACTTTAAGTCGCACATTCAATGTATACTTTTTAGTGTTTTGATTTTGGCATCTATCAATTCAAAGGCCGCAAGCTGCTGCGCTGGTGGAGGCGGTCAAAGTATTTGTATTTTAAGTTCAGAACAAAAATACCAATTCGGAATGGCTTCGTCTTATCGTGAAATCGCAGGTCATTTTGACCCTTACGGAAATTACAGTGCTAGCGGCTCTGGAAATTCGACCTCTACATTGACAACAGTTTTTGGCGGAGCCTATCGTATTGGTGAAGACTGGCAATTTGCGCTGAATCTTCCATTCGTAAATAATCAGAAAGAATTTTCTAATATTAAATCAAGTGCTAGTGGGCTTGGTGATCCTACTATTGAAGGTCGCTTTCTCCTTTGGGAAGATCTAAATTTTTTAACTTACAGACCAGCGTTAACTTTCTACGGGGGGATCAGCCTTCCATTTGGAAAATCAATTTATACTTCAAAAGAAGCCTCAGAAGTTGATGTTACTGGAGATGGCTATTCAACGATGCACGTCGGCGCCAATGCTGCAAAGCTATTTCGTCCAGTTAATTTTGTGATAGATGCAAGTTACTATTATCCAATGTCTAAAAATGTCAGTGAAATGCATGGTTCTCCTGTTGATTCATATACAATACGAGCTGGCAATAAATTTCAAATTGTAGAATCAGCAACATATCTTTTTAGTGAAAAACTGAGCTCAGGAATAGGTTTTAAACAAGCATGGCAATTTGAGTCGACGGTTAACAATTCTGCGGTGGCGGGCTCCGCTTCAAGAATTGTCTCAAACATTGTGTCTCTTAATTATTTTCACGACTTAAGTACAAGTTTTAGTTTTAGCTATGAAACACCAGCTGTATTTGAACAATACTTGGCGAATCAACCGCAATCACAGACTATTTCACTTGCGATAAGTTACGGAGGATTGTGAAGTATTTTTATCTATTTCTATTTGCAATGCAAATTAGTGGGTTTGAGGCGCTAGCCAAACCTGCTGCTGTAGATAATAAGTTCTCATTTTTAGTTGAAGCACTTAATTTAAAAGAAATCTCATCGGAATTTGTTGTTGTCAATGTGTGGAGTCCAAGTTGCGAACCTTGTGGAAAAGAAGTGAATGAGTTGAATCAAATTTCTTCACAAGAAGTGCGTGTTCTTGGATTACCTATTGATGGCAGAAAAAAAGAAGCTGAAGAATTTATCTTACATTTTAAGCCTCGGTATCAGCAAGTTTATTTAGATGCTGATTCCAAGAAACAACTTTTTGAGGTTGGAAAAATTCCTTACACAATATTATTTAATAAAAAAAGAAATCTAGTTCAGGAATGGGCTGGAACAATAACAGCGAGCGATTTAATACTTGCTGTTGCAAAACAAGAAAGACCTGTAAAATGAAAAATAGTTTCAAAGTTTTAGTTAGTTTTATGCTGATTGCATTTAGCCAATTAAGCATTGCTCTTGATCAACCAGAGGCAACAGTTAATGGTGCATATCAAGTCGAGGGAAACTGGTCTGGGCTTAAGCTAGGTTGGAATATGCTTGAACTGAAGATCACAGATGCGAGTGGTCAGTCAGTCATTGGTGAAACGCTGGACATGACTTATGATATGGTTGGTATGCCAATGAGTCCACCGAATAATTCAATTATCGAAAAGGGAAATGGTCAGTACGAAAAGAAAATTTTTCTTGGCATGTCAGGAAAATGGAAATTCGATATGAAGTTGACGAAAAATACTATTGAAGACAGCTTTTCTAAGATTCAAAATATAAACCACTAGAGTCTGTCAAACATGATGGAGGCATTGTCTCCATCATGTTTGATATGATAACTATTTAACGTGAATAATCCCAGTGACCATATCCATGCCACAAGCAAAACGGATTTCACCTTTATCAAGTTTTCCTAACTCAACTGAAACTTCTTTATTTAGGGGAAGTTCTTTTTTAATTTTCTTCAATGGAATATTGATTTGAGTTGCACAAGTATCATTGGTTTTTCGAGTGATTTTTAAAGTCACGGCTTTGCTTGCGCCAACATCAATTGTATTTGGCTGAAAGCCTTTTTCAGTAACTGTTAAATTGACTATCTGTGATTCTGCCCTATCTGTTTTGTCAGCGGCCCGAGCACCAATGGCTGCAAAGCTTAAAGCTAAAATAATTATTGTTTTTTTCATAGGTATCTCCTGTTTTAATCTGCGAGATTTATCACGCAGATTTTGTTGTTATAAAATTTCTTTCCAATTTATTTTTAAATGCGAATGTGCTTTCCAGATATAATAAATCACTGGATAAATTAAAAGCTCTAGTAAAAATGAAGTCAGTAAACCACCAATCATCGGAGCCGCAATTCGCTTCATAACGTCAGCTCCGGCTCCCGTAGACCACATGATCGGAACTAAACCCATAAATAGCGCGGCTACAGTCATAAGCTTAGGACGAACCCTGTGAACCGCGCCCTCAATAACGGCAGCCTTAAGGTCCCTTAGTGAACTCATCTGACCACGTTTTACAAAGTCCTCAAAAGATAGATCAAGGTACATCAGCATAAAGACGCCAGTCTCAGCATCAAGACCTAGTAAGGCAATCATTCCCACCCAAGTAGCGATTGATAGATTGTAACCTAAGAAAACTAGAAACCAGACAGCGCCGATTATAGAAAAGGGGACAGCTAAAAGTACAATACTGGTTTTGATCCAAGATTTTGTATTAAAAAATAGTAAGAAAATGATCAGAATCAAAGTTAATGGAATTACAACTTTTAAGCGTTCTTTGACTCGCTCCATGTTTTCAAATTGTCCGCTCCATGAAATTAAATAACCTTCAGGGAGTTTAATTTTTTCAGATACAACTTTTTTAGCGTTTTCAACAAACGATCCAATATCAACTTGTTTTGGATCAATGTCGATGTACACATATCCAACCAATGAAGCGTTTTCATCACGAATCATACTTGGGCCGTCTTTAAATTGAACTTTTGCGATAGTACTTAGCGGAATTTGAGCCCCCGTAGGGGAAGTAATTAAAACTCGCTTGATGCTTTCAATATCTTGACGAAAAGCAGGTGCAAGTCTTACTTGAATTGGGTACCTTTCACGACGAGCTATGATTTGAGAAACATTTTCGCCACCCACAGCGGTCATTGATTGGTCTTGTGCCTCTTTAAGCGAAAGACCAAAAGATTTTAATTTCTCACGGTCAAAATCAATATCTAAAAAATAACCACTTGCAATTCTTTCCGCTATCACGGCACGAGTGCCATTAATTGTTTTAATTTCTTTTTCAATATTTTCGCCGATAGTTTGAATCGTTTTTAAATCAGGACCAAATATTTTTATGCCTATGGGACTTCGAATGCCAGTTGAAAGCATGTCGATGCGATTTTTAATCGGCATCGTCCAGATGTTTGGCATACCTAAGAAGCTGAGCTTCTCGTTCATCTCATCTATCAAACTTTCTTCACTGATGTTTTCTGGCCAAATTCGATTCAAGGGAGCTTTTATAAAGTTTGGCAAAGGTGAATACCAGCGATCTATTTTTCGCCAATCTGTTTTATTTTTTAAAACGATAGTCGTTTCAACCAT
>JAYSSX010000408.1:0-8452 GCA_043720315.1 Pseudobdellovibrionaceae bacterium
GGAATTGCATTAGGAATATCGGTGAAAGTGTATTCATCTAACTTTTCTAACTTGGAATTGGTAAATTTTCCCACGTACCAATCTTTTTTAATTTGTTTACGAGCGGGCTGTGGTAAAAAATCCAAGAAATTATTTTCGGCTTCCATTCTTAAAAAGTCCATATACATTCGAGTCAATGATTGATGGCCGACGTTTCCGTAAACATCAAAATTCACAACCAGATTATAAACTAAACGTTCGAATAAGGGATAATCTAGCATGAAAACGGTCTTCGAAGTATCACCCACAGCGCCTTTGACAACTTTAGAATTATCATCATGTCGAAATACCGTTAGAAAGGCATTTTGGTTCCAACCCCAGCCATCCCAAACATCATCCAAAGTTAATCCATTAGGGCGAATTTTTTTAAGATGTTGTGATCGCGTTTTACGATAAAGATTTCTTTGGGTAGCGATAGTTTCATAAGTCGGCTCAATTTTAAATAAACCCACTTTAACCCCGAAATCGCCAGGAAGGATTAACTGATCTTCAACGAATTTTGCGTACTCGGGATCATTGCTACTCAGATCGGATTTTGGATCAAAAAAGATCGTGTAAAATTGTTCTTGAATTGAATTCACCGCACGAGAGCCATTACAAACCGGTCCCTTAATAAAGGTCATAATGTGGTACTGAGAATCATACAGCAAAAACTCGTAGCGAGCTTTGGCCGGCATCTCTCGGAAAGCCTTAAACGGATTAGTCGCCACTTTTTCTTCAAATGACGGAAATGCAGTCGGTTGCCAATCGCTTTCGATAAACATTTTTTTAAACATATTTAATTTATGTTCATTAAATTCATAAGGAATATGATTTTTGTAGACGACGGTTTGACGATCCCTTTGTAAGCAGTAGAACCATTCGGAAACTCCGGGGCTATCATTTGGACGTCGGGTTGCTATCACGTCAATATCTTTTGAACATTCAGTTCTTGATCGAACCAATTTAAAAAACTCTCTAGGGCTTTTTTGAAAGTAAATATGTGCTAAAAATAAATGCTCGTACAAATATCGGGCTGTGATTCTTGATTTAAGGTCTGAAGCATTAAGAAAAGTTTCCCAGTGATCGACTTCGCTTGAAACTTTTTCGCTGCCTTTGAAACTAATATTAGTTGGTCCCGTCGCCCCTTCTTTTACCCATTTCGCTAATTTGTCTAATTCAACTTGATTTAACTTTGGTAGACCATATGGCATTGCTAATCTTTGATGATCTTCGGCAGAATAAAATCTTTCCATTTTTTGCGGACATAAGTTTTCTTCTCCTTCATCTTGGATACGGCGATCATTATCGTGTTGGCCAAGATTAATTAAAGTAAGGAATAAACTTGGCTCCGACTTTACCACATCGAAAAAACCCATGCCTCGCCACTGATCTACTGATTTAGCATCCTCAAACATTCGAGAAGGATCCATCGGTTTTAATCGGGCTCCATTGTAAACTGACATTTTGTGTCCGCCGCGCATGGCTCCTTCATAAGATTGAAGATTAAATTGGCAAGGAGCATCCATACAACCGTGACAGGCAATACAGCGGTTATTAAATATTGGCTGAATTTCACGACTGTATTGATCTTCTGACGCGTACTCATCGGCTGCTCCTGATTTTCGATCACCGCTTTCACTGGCTATATCTAGAGATCCACTTTGAAAGTGATCTTGCCAGTAAACACCAGCCGTCAAAAAAGAAGTGAAAACACAAAACGTATACAGGAATTTTTTTAATTTATTTTTCATTCTTTAATTGTAATAAATAATTTAAATAATTTTCAGAAAAAAATCTAATTTGAGGTCTAGCTTTACATTAGTCTAGACGAAATTGAATTGATTACTAAGAAATGAAAAATCGCCGCAATGATTACGATAATGTGAAAAATTTCATGATAGCCAAAATACTTAGGCGAAGGGTTAGGATACTTAAAGGCATAAACTAAGGCGCCTAATGAATAAATAACTCCCCCAACTAATAGGAGAACCGCATTAACGAACCCTAAAGAAGTTTCCATTTCCGGCAAATAGGGAACCGCCATCCAACCAACGATAATATACATTGCCGAAGACACAAAACGCGGCGCCTTTGACCAAAAAATCGCCTGACAAGCTCCTATTACCGCAGCCGTCCAAAATAATAAAAGGAGCCGATCACCTTCAGGGCTATTCATTCCGATCAAACAAACGGGTGTACCGGTTCCTGCGATCAGCAAAAAAATAGCCGCATGGTCCAGCTTCTTCATGACGGCACGATTTTTCGAATTCCAATAAGGCCGGTGATAAAGTGCGCTAATTCCCAAAAGTCCAATTAAGCTGATGGAGTAAATAACAAGTGCCATTGTCGATCTAAAGTCGTTACCTTTGGCCACAAGCATTGCGCATGCGCCAATGGCGATAAAAAATCCTTCTTGATGAAAGTGTCCTCTCAACAAAGGCTTTTTCCCAGTCAAAAGGGCTTCAGAAATACTTTCGGAATTTACTTCTGAATGAATCGACATAAATGAAAATCTCCGCGACTAAGCCTAATAATATCCATTCGCGCAGCGCGGTAAGCAAGAAAAATAGAGACCTTAACACAATAAAAAATTGAATTCGTCGCCGACTGCAAATAGGCTTCAGCAGCGAAAACAAATAGGCGTAGCCGAAACGCCGGAATTAGAAAAAACAAGGAGTTCAATTTGAAATCACTAGTTATCTTATGCCTTTCAATTTTTATCTTACTGGCATCCAGCCAGGAAGCTTTAGCAAAAACCGAACTTTGGATTTACACTTCTCTTTATAAAGACACGATTGCCGATATCCAACCGCAATTGGAAAAACAGTTTCCTGATATTAAGTTCAATTTTTATCAAGCCGGCTCTGAAGAAGTTGCGGCAAAGTTTGCTGCTGAAGAATTAGCGGGCGGAACTAAGGCTGACATTATGATTTCTTCTGATCGTTTTTGGTATGAAGACTTGGCTCAACAAAAGAAACTACATGCCTACGTGTCGCCAGCAACTAAAGAGATTGCAGCAGACTTAAAAAATCCTCAGGGATTCTATTCGACATTAAGTATTCCTGTCATGGTTCTTGCCTACAACAACGAAGTTATTCCTGATGCAGAAGCGCCAAAATCTTTCAAAGATATTACTGACTCAAAATGGAAAGGTAAATTTTCAGCCGGAAGCCCTTTGACTTCAGGAACTAATTTTACGACGGTTGCTTTCTTACAAAAAAAATACGGCTGGGAATTTTTTAAGTCTCTTAAAGCCAATGAAACTATCAGCGAAGGAAGCAATGGTTCTGTGATTAAACGACTACAAAGCAAAGAACGACCTCTTGGTTGGGTTTTAATGGAAAATGTCCTGCGTTTCCAAGACACAGATAAACGAATTAAATTTATCGTTCCACAGGATGGAGCTATTATACAAAATAACGTTATCGCAATCACCTCTAGATCAACGAATAAAGCAGCTGCTGAAAAATTTGTAGATTGGATGTACTCTCAACCGGGACAATTAGCGATGACAAAATCTTTCATGTATTCTCCATTAGCAAAAATAGATCCACCAAAAGGTGCGCCTCAGTTAAAAACTGTGTTAGCCACAGCCAAAAAATGGAGTCCCGAATTGATTAAGGAATTTATGGATTCGCGCGAAAAGATTAAAGACCAATTCTCGCAAATCATGTTCCAGTAGTCGTTAAAAGATGAAGTTAATGTATCGCAGGATTCAACGATACTTTTGGACAGAAAATACCAACCCAACAAAAATCTTAACTTTGTTGGGTTTTGTTTTTTTTCTATTCTTGTTCTTAATTTACCCGCTGGTAAAAATTTATTGGGTTCCCATTCAATTCGGCAAGCATCCCTTAGCCCTGCTGATGAGCCTTTTTGAAAACGCCGGCCTAATTAAATCATTTCGTAATACTTTTTTAGTTTTAATCGGCACTGTCCTGATCAGCAATTTAGTAGCCATCCCCAGCGCCTGGCTGATAACCCGCACAAACACACCGTTTGCCAAAACTTTAAAAACTTTATTAAGTCTACCCTATGCGATTCCGCCGTTTTTTGGCGCTATTGCCTGGATTTTTTTAGCCAACCCTAGCAATGGAGTTTTTAATCAAATCCTAGGGGAAAACACGATTAATATTTACAATATTTATGGCCTTATTTTTATCGAATCGTCGTTTTTATTTACTTTCATTTTTATTTCTACTTGCGCTGCCTTAGAACAAATGGATAGCTCCTTAGAAGAGGCGGCACAAATAAGTGGGGCCAGACCACGACGCCTGTTTTTTGCAATCACATTACCGCTAATTAGGTCAACCCTGACTAACAGCAGTTTATTAGTGGCCCTTGCAAGCCTAGCCAGTTTTGGCGTTCCCGCAATGATCGGTGGACCCGGTGGATTTAAATTACTCACCACTGAAATTTACCAATTACAAAAAATGGGAACCGAAAGCGGCTTGTTAAAATCTATTTCACTTTCCGAATTTCTATTGCTGATTACTTTTTTCGTTATTCTGCTAACCCAATTTTTTACAAAAAATAGAAGTTTTCAAACGGTTTCCGGAAAAACCAGCCGTTCTAACCTGATAGACTTAAAAAGCCACCGCTGGACAGCGTTTGGCCTTTTAGTATTGTTAGTCACTGTTGTTTTAATCTTGCCCATGGGGAGCCTTTTTGTTTCCGCCTTAAGTAAACAACAGGGCACACTCAGCTACGCTAACTTATCCTTTGATAATTTTATACGTGTTCTTAACGAGACCGGCGAACTAGGAAGAGCTTTTAAAAATTCAATGATCATCGCCACTACCGTCGCCGTGCTTTGTACAACGTTCAGTTTTTTCTTAAGTTTATTTATGTTTTACACCCGAAAAAAAGGCCTCCCATTACTTAATTTTCTGATTGCACTTCCCAACTCCGTGCCAGGAACTGTGATAGCCATTTCATTAATATACTGCTTCAGCCGAGATTTTTATGGATTGAACTTTTCCATTTACAACACCCTATCCATTTTCATTTTGGCGTTTTCCATAAAATATCTTAATCAAGCCTTCAAACCAGTCTTTGATCAACTGTTTAGAATCCATAGCTCGCTGATTGAATCGGCAGAAACTTCCGGAGCACCATTGTTTGCAACGTTTGTTAAGATTTGGATTCCCTTGATTCGACCAGCGCTACTGGCAAGCTTGTTTTTCGTTTTTATTCCGAGCTTCAGCGAACTGACCATTTCCATTTTGCTAACGGGTCCGGGAATGGAAACAATAGGAACAATGATCTATCAGCTTCAGGAATATTCGGATAATTACGGAGGCGGCTCTGCAGTGCTTGCTTGTCTGATTTTTCTATTTATTATGATCAATAATTTTCTACTAAAAAAATATTCTAAAGGAAAATACGGTTTATGAGTTACATCCAATTCGAAAGTGTTAAAAAATCCTTTGGCAATGTAGAAATTATCAAAAACTTTTCCTTAGGTATTGAACAAGGACAATTTGTTAGTCTCTTGGGGCCCTCTGGTTGCGGCAAAACCACCTGCCTTAGAATGTTGGCCGGATTAGAAAAAAATACGGACGGTGAAATTAAAATTCAAGAAACCATTTTGTCATCTCCAGATAAAAATATTTTTGTTCCTCCAGAAAATCGGAACTTTGGAATGGTTTTCCAATCCTATGCGGTATGGCCACATATGACGGTTTTTGAAAACATCGCTTTTCCCTTAAAAATTAAAAAAATCCCGACGCAAGAAATTAAAATCCAAGTGATGGAAATTCTTGAGATCGTTGAGATGGCCCATCTTGCCGATCGAATGCCTGATCAACTTTCAGGCGGACAGCAACAAAGGGTTGCTTTGGCTCGAGGTTTAGTGATGAAACCCAAAGCATTGTTATTGGATGAACCACTTTCAAATTTAGATGCCAAACTACGCGAGAAGATGCGCAACGATATCAAAAAAATTCAAAAGGCACTGCATTTAACTATGGTTTTTGTAACCCACGATCAAACCGAAGCCAAAACAATGAGCGACGTTGTTGTAATTATGGATAAAGGCGAAGTAGTGCAAAAAGGATCGGTCGAAGAAATATATCGCAATCCCCGAAATGAATTTGTAAAAGATTTTTTAAATTAATTTATTTTTCTTAAGTTCAACCATACGACCCGAACCTTCACCCGGATACTGTTTTTTGTTGGCTCCCACCAATGCAAATCCATTAATAAATACCCGACGTCGACCCGCAGAATTGTTCGGCTGGCTGCCATGAACAGAATAAGGACTAAAAAAAGCCACGTCTCCAGGCTGCATTAAACAAGGTACACCTGATTCCATATCGAATAATTTTTCAGGCGCTGGAGATTGATCCAATCCTAAATATCCTGCACTCGCTGGAGTGGGAACGAAACTGACTGGTCCGTTTTCCATAGTCACTTCATCAATAGCCATCATGGTCTGAACATAACTACCCTTTCCATCGATATCATTCCAATCCGCAGTTCCTATTCCACGATGCTGACAATCCTGATGCCAATCAAATTTTACCGTATCACCGGGTAACTTATAATGACCTTGGCAGATCAACTGATGGAACTCCGTATGATTTAAGATTTGGGAAACGATCGTCAACATTCTTGGATCTTCGCCAGCTTGTAACAAAATTGGTTCGGCCCCACCCATCCAGACGATACGGTCGATTCGAGAACCTTGAACGACAAATTGAGATCCGCGATGGACGGTTGTCTCGTTAAATTTCTTGGCTTCATCTTGTAGACGATCAAAGGCATCACTAAACTTTTGAACATCTTCTTTTGAAAAAAGACCTTTTATGACGAAATATCCTTTTTCATAAAAATCCCGAATTTGTTTTTCGCTGGCATAAATAACTTCGTTATGATCAGCCGCCTCATTTGACTTTTTCAAAGCGGCATCAAAAGAAGGGTCCTGCTGTGCCTGGCTGATATTTCTCATAAAGTTCCTTTAGTAGATTCGTTATCACTTAATCATAAGTATCTATCCAACTAAGAATCCATTCTAAAACATCAAAACTTGCAAAAAACACATGACGCACTCTTTCTTTTTCCCCCCAAGAAGGCAATTCAATGATTTAATGAAAAGGAACTCTCGAAATGGTAATCAATGATTCGATTCTTTATTTTTTTAATTTTTAGTTTTTTAATTTTGGTTCGCGTATGGGCTACCGAAGAGGTTTACCAACCTAAGAAAATGAATTGTGAAGATAATCGGTCTTACCCTGTCCACCTAACCTTTGACGATGGCCCGCAATTACCGGAAACCCAACAGATCTTGGATACTTTAAAGAAGAACAATGTCAAAGCTACCTTCCTAGTTACCATGGAACACTTCCCTTCACTGGCCGCAGGGAAACAGCCTTCCGAGGATGAACTCAAACTATTAAAACTGATCGAACGAATGAAAATAGAAGGCCATACCGTTGGTTCGCATTCTTACGAGCATATTCCGCATTCAGAGTCCGCCGAAAAGCCTAAGATTCAAGAGAACTTAGAAAAATCTTATAAAGTAATTTCAAAATTCAATTTAACCAAACCTATTCCTTTTCGATTCCCCTTTGGTAGCGGCTGGTTTGATGTCGAAGACCCGCAAGACAAAATTTGGTCGGAAAGTGTTCAGAATCAAGTTATTGCAAAAGGCTATTTTTTGTTCCATTGGGATATCGACAGCTGGGATTGGTCAGCCATTAAAAGAAAAGCATTACCTGAATCTGTGCTGAAACAAATCTGCTCCCACAATGGTGGCATTGTTCTTAATCACGATATCCAGCCTTTTACAGCCGCCAATCTGCAAAGCCTCATCGATTCCGTTCAAATGTCAGGGCACCAACTGGTCAGCCATCAACAAATCATTAATTATTCCAAAACCACAGCCAACTTGGCTTCTCTGCAGAAATGGGTTCAGGGAATTTTCTTCTGTGAAAAACCAATTGGGAATTTTGATCAAATTTGGAAAACTTGCGACGAATACGGAAAAAAAAGTTCAGATCCTGAAACTGGGCATGGAGCCCCTCCGCATGAGGGATCCGTTGACAACGATTTAAATGCGGCTGGTGTCCATTGATAAAACAACTATTGATAACACTGATAATTATTTTAAGTGGAATCATTTCCGAAGCACAAATCAAAGTTATATCGAATTTATACAACGACCAAGTGATGATAAATATTTTTAAAAAGAAAAAGTCCCAATTGGTATTATTTAATCCTGTAGAAATTAAGTCTGAAAAACTGCCGATGCCAAAATTAAATAGCAAAGAAGAAATCATAGGACTATTTATTTTTGAATCAGCTCAGGATGAAAACGATGCAAAAAATAAAAATACGGTAGTTCCAGTAAAATTATTAATTAAGCAATGGACTATGGGCTACGGTAAACCGGCTCAGGTCTTAAAATTAGTAAAAGGATATTGGAAAG
>JAYSSX010000409.1:0-4542 GCA_043720315.1 Pseudobdellovibrionaceae bacterium
ATTTTCTTTTAAAAATAAAGTTCCTATGTGTACAGAACTTGAGTCAGTTAAAAATAAACGCCAAGTTTTAACTGACATCTCTTCATCTGGAGCAACTGCATATTTGAAATCATTGGTTTTAGTAGCGGTAGAGCTAGTGGAAATGTAGCTGACGTTCGCGAAATCCCGAAAGTTCATGTAAAAGTTAGAGTTAATTCTCCACCAGCCTAAAAGTTTATTTAGACCAACGAAGTCGATGGAGACCAAACTGAAGCGGGTGCCATCGGCCACAAATTGGCCAGACCCTGAAACTAAATCACCGTTGTCAAACTTTCGCATTTGATCAAATGTTTCTTGGTTATCAGCCTGCAGCGGGTAGGTTTTATTATTGATCGTTATGAACAGTTTTTTAGCCGAAAGAGAAATTACCCCTGATACATTTTGCATTGCGAAGAGGTTGCCAGAAAGTAACAAAGTAAAGACAGACACAAGGAAGAAGTAGAGCATTTGCTTGTTTAAATTTATTTGTTGTTTCATAGTTTTAGACTTGTTACATTAATCAAGAATATGGTCAATCACTACTTTTTGCAGAGCTTTCGACCCTCCAGCCTTGACGAGGCGTTTAAACATTCCTTCGCGTTTATTAAAAAAAATCCAGAACTCGAAAACGCCTGTAAAAAAAGCCAGATTTTGCAGCAGCTCGATAAGCCGTTGGAAGAAAACATTAGAGTACTCCCTATGTTAATAAGAAGTTATTTTCTTAAATCGAAACATAATGTTACTTTCGCTCCTTTTGAACTTCAACTGTTAGAGTTGCTAGCACTGGAGTCGCAGTTGAATTTGTTGCAAATCCAGTCACTTGGCTTGATGCGCCATGGCTCGGAGTATTCCTTAGTTGGCGATTATTTTTTAACCGAACTGAAGTTTGAAAATCCCTATTTACCAGTTGGAGAGTGGTTAATCTACAAATTGAAAGATCAGTTACATGTGCATCCATTGAGTCTGGAGCTGAAGGAGATTTTTGAAAATCTAGAAGAGGGGATCAGTTTCAGTTTGATTCCCGAAAACACATTGCGAAGTGCTTTAGGTCTAGGTATCCTTTTTAAGAACGAATAAAAATAGTAAACACTTTTTTATGGAGGAAATTATGAAAAAGTTATTAATGGTTTTAGCACTGGTTCTTGGCTCTTCCGTTTCTCATGCTGCTTCCGGTGGTGGATCTGGTTTTGGTGTGGGCTTAAGTTATTTTATGTATAACCTAACTTTAGACGGCGATAATTTTGCGTCACCTTCTGAATCTAAAAACAGCGTTATGGATATTAAGTTGGGATATTTGATGTCTAATGGTTTGTACCTTGGTGTATTAAGTGACTCTTCATCTTCTAACGATGGAACGGGCGCACTAGCGGGCTCTGGATTAGCAGCATCTGTTGGTTACCACATGAATGGTTTTATGGTTGATCTGAATTATTTTCTTTCAGGCACCCAAGAAATTTCTTCCACTAGCAAATACACTTCAGGTTCAGGAATTGGTTTAGACTTTGGTTACAACCACATGTTGTCTTCATCTTTTTACTTAGGCGTCGAGTTATCATACAAAAGCTTAAGTTTTGCAAAAGCTGAAGTAAGCGGCGCAGAGACAACAGTTAAAAATTCAGCTGTAAGTACTATGCCAATGTTAAATCTAGGATTCATGTTCTGATAATTTATAGTTTTATTAGAAACTTTTGCTTATAGTTTCATTTGATTCATAATGTCCCCTAAAATCTGAATATGATTTAGGGGATATCTTCCCACCGCACTGATCATCAGTTTTTTCACGGCTTCTTTTTTGGGAACTCCTTCAAACGTCATCAATCGATCGAGCGCATTTGCCGAAGCAGCGACCACGGCGAAAGGATCCATCTTGGATTCGGTTAATCCTTGTGGAAAACCTTTTCCATCGATGTATTCTTCATGTTGAGTAATAATATTTAAAACAATTTGATCGAAATGTTTTTTGTCCTGAACTCTTCGTCCACCTTCAGTCGGGTGCTTTTTATAAGTTTCTAACTCAGGCGGAGTTAATAAAGAAATAGGGCGATTGATTTGCAATCCCGAATGAAAATGATCGAAGTCATGCAGTAAGGCACCCAGACTCAAAAGTTGAATCAGTTTTGGATCAGTCATGTTCAGCCTTTTTGCCAGACCCACAGCTAAGGTAGAAACGGTGACCCCGTGATGGGCAATATTTTGATCGGCATTGTCCACGCTCACGACGTATTGAAAGGCTTCTTTTTCTTGAGTTAAGAATTGAACAAATTTTCCAGCTGCTTCTTTGGCATCGTTATAGGCTTCCACATTTTCGGGATTTTCCATAACTTCTTCGGCATTGCTTTGTTGAGAACCTTGGATAATTTCAGCGCGTGTATTTATCCCTTTGCCGGAGTTTTCATCATAAGCCATTTCTATATTTTTGGTTAAGTAGTCGCGGTAACTTTGTTCGTGGTCGGGTAAGATGAACATTTTTTTTAATTTTTTTTCTTTCAATCTTTTTAAACGTTCGCCTTCAAAGCTATCGCCAGTTCTCAGATACAAAATATATTTATCATTGATTTTAATGTAGGCATCGAAATCAATTTTTTGATCACCGCGAAGAGTACTGACTCTAAAAGGGACGTAATTTCCAATGGACATGCGAACCCCAATTCAGCATAATAATTACATGGAAGCCAATATTGAAATTTTAAAAGATTTTCAGCAAGAGTCCAATCAATTAATTGTCCAACTTTTACAAATCTTAGAAGAGTGCGAAGACGACTTCAGTCAGGTCAAAAGACTAGAAGACTACGGTCAGACTGTAGATCGAATTATGGGAGCGGCGAAAAGCATTGCTATTACTGTTTCAGATAAAGATCATTACATTCACAAAGTCGGAGACTATACAGCATTGTGCAAAGCGGTTGGATACAAGGCTTCTCAGATTAAAGGAAATGCCCAATTTTACAATGTTGCCGTGGCTCTATTGTTGGATGCGACAGAAATGCTTTCTGTTATGATTGAAAATATTATGGATTCAAAAAAAGTAGATTTTAAAGCCCAGTTTTCAGCGACCTTTTTGGATCGATTGCGATGGGTATCCGCACAGTTTGGAGCCGAATATAAAGGCAGCGTCGACATTCATAAAAACAAACCGCAGAAACTTTCACAAAATGATATCGATGAACTCTTAAAAAAACTAGGATTAGATTAAACCAATCTGTCTAAAGTCCAGTCGGCTAAATCAATTAATTTTGGATCTTCCTTTTGTCGTTTTACATCAGGAATCAACTGCTTTAATTTGAGTTCGGCAACTAACAACAAAGCATTTCGCTTCATTCCGAATCCACGCGCACGCGAAAGGGCTAAGTCTTTTGTAAGTCGGTTAAGTTGATTGTTGGAACTATTTAAAATTAGCTCTAATTCTTGAATCAGCTCTGCGATATTTTCATCAGGTTGGATCGGTAGCGGAAGTAATGAGTTTTTAATGAAGTGTTGATTCCAAGGGCAAACATCTTGGCAGATATCGCAACCAAAAAACCAACCAGCCATTTTATTGCGTAAATTTTCTGACGGGATCGACTTTGATTCGATGGTTAAGTAGGAAATACATAGATTTGCATCTAGCACCTTAGGTTCTTTCAAGGCGCCCGTCGGACAAGATTCAATGCATCGGTTGCAAGTGCCGCAAAAGTCACTAGTTAAACTTTGATCTTCAAAAGCAAGACTCGTGTAAATCTCGCCGATAAAAAAGAAACTTCCATGTTCGCGATTTATTAAGCAGGTGTTTTTACCGACCCAGCCCAATCCAGATCTATGGGCTAGGTCTCTTTCAAGTACCGGAGATGAATCAGTCATACCGATAAAGTCTTGATCGGTGAAGTGGGACTTTAATAAGTTAGCGGCCTGGTTCAGTTTTTCTTTGAACCAGATATGGTAGTCATCACCGTGCGCGTACTTCGCAATCTTTAGTTGTTTGAATGGCAGTTCTTTAGCCTGAGGATGCGGATAGTAGTTCATGGCGATGGTAATGCAGCCTTGCATTTTATCGAAGTGGGCTTGAGGATATTCCTTTTGTGGAAGATGTTCTTCCATGTACTTCATATCACCGTGGAAATCGTTTTTAAGCCATGACTTGTAAAACTTAATCGACTTCGGTGATTCCAAAGAGCAGAAACCTAAATTGGTAAAAGCAAAAGGCTGAAGTAGTTTTGTAATGGCGATCGAATTCATGCAGTATACAAGTACCATATTGTATAAGAAACAGGAATGAGTATAATGAGTTATGCTAAAAACTTATTCTTTAACCTCAGCCCAAATTAAAAAGCTGCAATCGCAGCCCCAGTATGAAGCCTGCCTCAAGGTATCTAAAGTCATTGTCGCAGCCGAGGGGCAGGTCTTATGGGCAGGTGGAGTTGTAAGAGATCTTTTTATAGATAAGATGATAAAAGACATTGATGTGGTTACAGATTTGATTCCCGAGAAGGTCCAGACCCTATTTCCTAAAAATTTTGATATTGGTAAAAGGTTTGGAATCATCAACGT
>JAYSSX010000410.1:0-3570 GCA_043720315.1 Pseudobdellovibrionaceae bacterium
GTAGTTGGTGCTTTGATGGCCTACACTTATAGATCTTTTACTGATTCCCAGTTTGCAATCTATGCGGATTCTTCAACTTCGCATGCATTGGACTTAGGATTATTAACAGGTTTGGATGTTGATATGAGCGAATCGTTTTCAATCGGTATCGACTTGCGATACATGATGAATTTAACGAACAAGTCTGACAGTGGATTCCAAAAATCCTTTGTTCAGCCAGTTCTTAAAAGTGAACAGCCTATTGAAAAGTTAAATTACTATACTTTTTCAATAGTAGGTAAATCAACGTTCTAGTTTAGTTAATCCTCTTCTGTTTGAGGTTGTTTGTTTGTGGTGTTGAGCTTTGTGTTAACAGGGCTCGTAGGCCCCGGTGCAAATCGGGGCTTTATTTTATCCAAAAACTATGAAAATATAAAACAGATGATCAAAATGCTCTTTTTATTAATTAGTTTGTTCTCCATCACCGGCTTCGCTGAACCAAAAGTGAATCAAGCGTTGGCCCAAGTGGGAACTCTTATCGTCAGCAAACGCGATGTTCAAATTTTGTATGCGATGACTCAAATCGATCTTAACAAAGATAATGACGACTCAAAACTCAAATCAAAAAAACCTGTTAAAAAAATCAACCTTTATCTGCCAGAAGCCGAGATGACCGAATTTCTTACGCAGGCGGTATTGGATTCTATGGTTGCGCAGGAATCCGATTCCTTTCTGAGCAAAGAAGTTCCTTTAGAAGAAAAAGTGAATGCCTTTGCGGGGCATTACCAACCATTGTTTGTCCAGGATTCGCAAGTAGGTCCTTTAAAAGTTGAAAGTAAAGAAATTCATGATCTTGTGTTACGGAAACTCAAAGCCCAAAGTTTCTTAAAATTTAAAACCGAATCTTTAGTTGTATTAGTTTCTGATGAAGAAATTAGACAATACTTCCAAAAAAATCGGGTCAAGTTTGGTTCGGCTCCGCTAGAAGCGGTCAAAGAAAACATTCGGCAGTATCTTGTGACTCAACAGATTCAAGATAAACTGAAAGAGTGGTTTGAAATTCTAAAGCGCAAATACAAAGTGAAGTATTTCAGTGTCAGCCAAGATGATGAAAAAAAATCTTAAGTTAGAACGGTTTGTAGATCTGGAGGCCATTTTAAAAGCCGAAAGAAAGCCCAGCTTTTTGTGGGACCTAGCAATGGTCACCGAGCTTTGGCCACAATGCATTAACTATTCCGCATGGGACGCTGAAGCAGAGAGTACTGATGGTGATTGGGGAGCCTTGGTGTTGGGTCAGGAGCTGGCATCCTCGTTCGAAATTTTATTGTTACTTACAAATCCCACTAAAAAGCGAACAGGGATAATGAAAAACTTATTATCTGAGGTGGTCGAAGACCTGAGTGTGAATCTTAAAGAAGAGATCTGGTTGGAGGTACACGAATCCAACCTAGCTGCGCGAAATCTCTATAAAAATTGCAGTTTTGTAGAGGTAGGGTCGCGACCTAAATATTATTCTGACGGTGGAAACGCTATCTTATGCTCCTTTTTCTTGAAAAACGAATAAAAGTAAACTAAACCTTTATTAGCACTAGATCTATTCCCTATTATTCTTGCTGAATTTAGTGCTCGAAGTTTTTTTAAAAAACCTCGAAAGTTTATTTTTAGTTACAGCACCTAAACAGTGCTGTTGATTAAATGGGCTGTAAAACAGCCCATTTTTTTTTGCCGCGATAGCTTGCTATTGCATAAGGTGTAAGGAAGTTAATGATCGTTTCTCCAGAAGTATTACAGAACATCACTTCGGTGGCTGATGCAGTCGCGAAAAAAGAAGGTGTTGAAATTTACGATATCGAATTCACGACGGGACCTGATGGTCGGGTATTAAGAGTTTATATTGATAAAGAAGCGGGGATTGGAATTGATGAGTGCAGTAAAGTAGCACGTGGTTTAAACGAAATGTTAGATGCTGACGAAAATATCATTCCCGGGGCCAACTATCATTTGGAAGTTTCTTCTCCAGGGGTTGAGCGTCCTTTAAAAACGGTGAAGCATTTTTCCAAAGTCATTGGTAAAAAAATTTGGATTAAATTGGATAAAAGTTTGTTTGATTTTGGGTTGCAGAATCCGAAATTTAAAATCGCTAAGCAACTGACAGAAGTTTTAAGTGAAGTCGAAAATGCCGATCTTAAATTTAAAGTGGAAGATGAAGTGTTGACGATCCCGATTTCGGCGGTTTCTAAATCACATGTGGTTTTTGAAATTGCAGAACCCGAGAAAAAAGATAAAAAAGATAATAAAAAAGAAAAAAAAGATCATAAAAAGAATAAGAATTAAGATTTAAAGAGAGGGATTTATGGCTGATAATATGTTTTCCGAGTTAAGCCGAGTTATTGAACAAGTGGGTAAAGATAAGGGCATTGATCGAAATATCATTGTCGAAGCAATCACCCAAGGTATGTTAGTAGCTGCTCGCAAAAAGTATGGTACCTACCGTGAAATCGAAGCGAGTTATAATGAAGACTCAGGCGAAATCGAATTGTTCGAGTTCAAAGAAGTCGTTCTTAAGGAAAAATTTGTCGATGATGAAGTTGAAATCACTTTGGACGACGCTTTGAAATTAGATCCGGAAGCGCAATTAGACGACTCTATTGGTATCAAGTTAGATTCTACAGATTTAGGCCGTATTGCCGCACAAACAGCAAAACAAATTATCATGCAAAAAGTTCGTGATGCTGAACGTGACATTATTTTTAATGAATTTGAACAAAGAAAAGGTGAAATCGCATCTGGTATCGCTCGTCGCGTGGAAAGAAGCGCTATCGTTGTTGATCTAGGTCGAACTGAAGCCATTATTCCTTTGCGTGATCAAATTCCTGGTGAAAATTTTAAACCGGGAGATCGCATTCAAGGTTTCCTTTCTGAAGTTCGTCAAACGACACGTGGTCCACAGATCATTATGTCTCGGGCCGATGAACGATATTTGATGAAACTTTTTGAGATGGAAGTTCCAGAAATTTATGACGGTATCGTCGAAATCATGGCTGCGGCTCGTGAGCCTGGAGCTCGCGCGAAAATCGCAGTAAGAAGCAAAGACAGTGCTGTAGATCCTGTTGGTGCTTGTGTTGGTATGAAGGGAACTCGCGTTCAAAATATCGTACAAGAACTAAAAGGCGAAAAAATTGATATCGTATCTTGGGATGAAGACATTACGCGTTTTGCTTGTAATGCTTTACAGCCAGCTGAAATTTCTCGAGTATTTTTAGATGAAGAGAATAAAGAGTTAGAAATTGTTGTTCCTGACAATCAATTGAGTTTGGCTATCGGTAAACGTGGTCAAAACGTAAGATTAGCAGCGAAATTAACTGGCTGGAAAATCGATATCATGTCGGAGTCTTCAGCTTCGGCAAGAACGGCTGAATCTATTTTCAATTTGATGCTAATTCCTAATATGACAGAGACTATGGCGCAGAACATCTTCCAATCGGGTTTTGGTACTTTCCAAGCGGTGGCTTCGGCCTCTGTAGAAGAGATCCAAACGTTACCTGGTTATGATGATCGCGCTAAAGCCGAGAAGCTAAAAACGGACGCACA
>JAYSSX010000411.1:0-3213 GCA_043720315.1 Pseudobdellovibrionaceae bacterium
CTTTCTAATGCTGGATACGCCGCAAATCCATCCGATCTTTTTGTCTGGCACGACGCTGTTCCATTTTTAATACCTTCGTGAAAGGCTTTTGTTTCAATAAATTCTGATAAGCTTTTCATTAATGCAGTTGCTGGGTCCTTATCAAACCCACATGCAACGCTGTCAGAAATAACTGCGCTGTTCAGCTCATCGTAAACATTGGCATAAGTGTAAGGGCCTACTGATGTCATTTCCATTTTTTTAGGAAGTGCATTTTTTGATTTCAAATCTAAAATTATTTTTTCAAGTTTTGGGTTCACTTCGCCGCCTCGAATAAATGCCACGGAAATGGCGACGTAATTGCAAATGGCAAATCTAAGTTCTGACTTGATTTCTTGGAGACAAAAAATCGTCTAACATGAGAATACACGTTAAATAGAGCCTCGTCGTGAAGGTATTGATTAATTTCTGTAAAACGACTTTTATTTGTTGGATCTTCTTTAAGCTTGTGAATTAGCGACTGCAAGCTTTCGTCTTGAGTCACAAAATCTAACGATTTATGAAGACCAGGGGTAAATAGCATTTGCAAATCGCCAGCTGCATCTTGCGCCCAGAAACCAGAGCCGCCATAAAAAATAGAAACTTTGCCGGAGTCAAAAAGATCGGCCAGCTCAGATTTTGTTTTCAAAACTATGGTTGGATTTTCGCTTGCGCCCAGTTTTTTAAAGGTCATTTGTAGAGCTTTATTTAAAATTGAATCTTTTTCTGGTTCAGCTACACCCCAAACTGGCGGATGAATTTTTATTTTATCTTTACATTTCGCCACATCGGATTCTTTTAGCTGATCGAAAGATTTTTTAGATAAATCCGAAGTGCTCAAATATCCAGGAACAATTTTAGTAAAAATGCTAGTTTCGAGATTAAAATAGCTTCCGGCCACTTTTTGAAACGATTCCCGAAAGGTTTTGACAAATACCTGTCGGCATAGCTTGTCTTTGAAGAAATCCTGACTTTTATTTATGTCTAAGTCGGTGAATCGGGCCGCTGGTAAAAAATGAATTTTAAAATCATTTTCAATTTTTTTAAGGGCTTCTAACGTAAAATTCGCTTCATTTCCGGACAGCACTGTTTTCTCATCAAGTTCAACAAGACGGCTTTCGACAGCAGCCAAAGGCCAATATTCAAATTTAATTTTTTCAGGACCATCAAACTTGTTTTTTTCTAAGTGACTACGTTCAAATTCAACATGCGAATCGGATTCGCCAGCAATTTTATAAAACCCACTGGTCGGAATTTTGGCACAGGTGATTTGACTGGTTTCTAGATTTACGCACTTTTTTGGAATAATTGAAAAAAGCTCCAAGCAAAACCTAAATAGAGGCGTTGGGTGCTTATGACTCAGTTTTATGGTGATCATGTCACCGCTGACTTTAATTCCCGAAGGAAGTGTTTTCAGCGGTGCTTTTTGCGATAACCACGATTCAAGACCATCGATAGATTCGATCACGGGAAACTTTGGTCTTTTGTGGGCCATACGTACAACAGAAAACGCAACATCCTCGGCAGTCATCTCACTGCCGTCAGAATATTTAAGTCCAGTTTTCATTTTCCAACGGATGGTTTTTGTTTTTTCTTCGTATGTAAAAGACTCAAGAACAAAACTAGCAAGATCATTATCTTTCGTAATTTGAACAGGTGTTAAATAAATCATTCTGGCTACCGGCAAGTTTGGTGTTTTATCTCCATCCAGTGGGTCAAGTGATTTATATTTTGCAGTTTCAGTAATAATCAGCCTGTTCATTTCATTTTCCTTAGCTTGACCTTGAGTAGTGACGGCTAAAATCGCCGCCACTAGGAATTTTTTTAGACTCACATTGCACCGTTTCGGTCTTGTGTTGAAGCCACCATATCTTTTGGGTTTACGATTTCAATTATAGCATCACTTTCTGCGAGCTCTCGCAGAGATTTTACTAACTGCAACAGTTGCTGATCTTGATTAATGCTGGCCGCTTGATGCAGTTTCTTAGAATTAATTATGACCATGGTTTGTGTACGATCAAGCTCAAATATTTTGTGCTCAAATAATGCGGTTATTTTCGCACTAGAATAATCTTGAGTCATGTATTCGGCCAATAGACTTGGTACCGAAACTTTTGCAGTCGGATTTTCAGCCATTGCTGATGTTCCACTGAGTAACAAGATGTTCGCGGTTAGTTGTTGAATTTGTGATTTCATTTTTACCCCTCTGTTATGGTTATATTGTATTCTTTAGTTTTTGCTCGCAGAGTTGAATATCCAATCCCCAGGACCTCTGAAGCTAATCTTAAATTATTTTTTGCTTTTTTAATGCTGTCCGAAATTAAAGTCTTTTCTAAGTTGCGCACGAAAGTATTCAGCTCACTAAAATCTCTGATCTGCGGCGCGCCGTTGACCTGATTTTCTTCTAAGAAAAATTTTGCATCCAAATGCACAGGCTCAATTTTATTTGAGGTCACTGTATTCATCAGCCGTTCGACTTCGTTTTCAAGTTCACGGATATTGCCGCGCCATTTGTAAAGCTCCATCATTTTAATTGTTTTAAGAAGGATAACCTTTTCGCTGCCTTTGTGTTTCCGTTGAAAATATAAAACCAGCGGTCGAATATCTTCAATGCGCTCACGCAGGGGATAAGATTTAATTTTTAAAACATTTAATCTATAAAAAAGATCCTCTCTAAAATTTCCGGCTTTGACTGCTTTTTCAAGCTCGATGTTCGAGGCCGTGAGTACGCGAACATCAACTTTTTCAGGTTTATTGCTGCCGACGGGATAAAAGTCACCATCTTGTAAAACACGAAGCAGCCTTGCCTGAAGTTCAGGTTTTAATTCTGCGATTTCATCCAAAAAAATTGTTCCGCCATGGGCCAGTTTAAATTTTCCAACTTTGTCGGCCACCGCCCCGGTGAATGATCCCTTTGTATGACCAAACATTTCACTTTCAAATAATTCTGATGACAGCGTTGCCACATTGATCGGAATAAACGGCCGATTTTTTCTTAAAGATAAATTATGCAAAGCACGGGCAATAAGTTCTTTGCCTGTTCCGGTTTCTCCAAAAATTACAACGTTACAGTCACTGACCGCCGCCGACTTAATAGTTCGAGCTATCTCTGCAAGTTTTGGTGATCGGCCAATCATACCCACGGATTTTATGATTTCTTCCAGCTGACTTGGGGCTTCTTCATTTTGCAGGACC
>JAYSSX010000412.1:0-1536 GCA_043720315.1 Pseudobdellovibrionaceae bacterium
AAACTTTATGATTGGCAAAATCAAAGCTATTCTGGAAGCCTCTCCATTAAGAGAAAAGCCTCCTTGTCCTGTTTTTGAACTCTGTGGCGGATGTCAGATACAACATCTTAATTATCCTGCACAAGTTTCCGAAAAATTAAATTTAGTAAAAGAAGCTTTGACCAAGTTTTTAAACAAGCAACCCCAATCTGGGTTTGATCAATTAGCATTAGCGATTGAAAAAAGTCCAAAGGATTTTTCTTATCGAAATCGCATTCAATTGCATAAAGAGAAAAATCAAGTGGGTTATTTTGCTCCAAAATCGCACAAACTGATTCCTATTGAAGCTTGTTTAATCGCCGAAGATTCCTTAAATGAAAAAATGAAAGAATTGCGAAGTAATTCCAAACTTAAAGATGGAAGATACGAAATTACATTAAATTCGGAATTGAATCCCGAAATCAAATCTTCGGACTCGGAAGAATCGTATTTAACATTTTCACAGGTAAACCGTTTCCAAAACGAAAAACTTATTGAGTACGTTTTGAGCCTTGCTAAAGACGGCGCCTTTGATCAAATTTATGATCTTTATTCTGGAAGCGGAAACTTTACCTTCCCCTTATTTAATCTGTTTCGTTCTGCTAAAGTTTCGGCTGTGGAATTAAACCCCACTGCAATTGATTTTGGACAATCTAAATTGAGAGCAATGAACATAAGTCCAAAAAAGGCCGCTTTCTATTTATCCGATGTTGAATCTTTTTTAAAGCAGACGCCGCTAAATCCCAATTCTCTAGTCATTTTGGACCCACCTCGCGATGGTTGTTCTGAAAAAGTGATCAAATATTTGGGATTGCAAAAAGTAAAAAAAATCATCTACATCAGTTGCCATCCAGCTTCATTGGGCCGTGACCTAGAACGATTTTTTCAGATTTCTCAACAGAACTATCGAATGACTTCGATAAAGTGTTTCGACATGTTTCCTCAAACAGCGCATGTGGAAACCGTTGTGAATATCGAACTAAAACAACCCTGACTCCAAGTTGACAGAGCGAAAATTAATGCTATGGTAAATTATGAACTTTAGGGCCATCCTTCTCTTGGTTTTGTCTTTCCTTTTGTCGTCTTGTGCTACCTGGTTTTCAGACGACAAAGAGGCCGCAATTCTCTATTTACAAAATGGAGTGGCTAGCCTTAACTCTGGCAACTATCCTGAAGCTTTAATAGCTTTGAAAAAAGCCGAGCAAATGGATCCCGAGAATCCTGCGATCGAAAATAACTTGGCTTTGGTTTATTATGCCCGTGAACGTTTTGAATTGGCTGAAACTCATATCCGCAAGGCCATTAGTCTAAATAACAAATATTCGGATGCCCGAAACAACCTTTCAGCAATTTTGTTAGAACTCGGTAAATATCAAGAAGCCGCAAAAGAAGCCAAAATCGTGATGAACGATCTTACCTATCCTAATCCCGAGAAACCGTGGGTAAACTATGGTCTCGCTTTGTTCAAAATGAATGATTTTAACGGGGCTAAAAATGCCTTCGCCAAAGCAGTCGACT
>JAYSSX010000413.1:0-2609 GCA_043720315.1 Pseudobdellovibrionaceae bacterium
GTGATAAATTTGATATCGTTAAAGATGAAAAAATTGCTATGCAAGCGGCACAGGTTCGAAAAGACCTTGTTGAAAGAGAAGCTCAACCACATAGCAAGATGTCTTTAGAGGAGTTATTCTCTAAAGTTAATAAAGGCGACGTGAAAGAGTTAGCTATCGTATTAAAGGCCGATGTGGCTGGAAGTATGGAAGCCTTGCAGGGAATGCTTGCAAAAGCCAACACAGCAGAAGTTAAAATTAAAATTATTCACGCAGCCATCGGTGGAATTACCGAATCAGATGTTCTTTTGGCTTCAGCGGCTAAGGGAATTATCATTGGGTTTGGAGTTCGACCTGACGGTGGAGCGACAACACAGTCGAAACGATTAGGTGTTGAAATAAGAACTTACACTATCGTTTACGAATTAATGGATGATCTGAAAAAAGCTATGACCGGTATGTTGACTCCGGACATCGTAGAAAAAGTAATGGGCCGTGCAGAAGTACGAAACACCTTCTCAGTTCCAAAACTGGGAGTAATCGGTGGTTGTTCTGTATTGGATGGTAAAGTTCAAAGAAATAACAATGTTCGCTTAGTTCGTGATGGAAAAATCATTTACGATGGAAAAATTGGTTCTCTGAAACGATTCAAAGATGACGCTAAAGAAGTTGCACAAGGATTCGAATGCGGTATAGGCATAGAAAACTTTAATGACTTAAAAGTTGGCGATATTATTGAAGCTTACATCAAAGAAGAAGTCGCAAGACAGCTTACGCAGGCAGAACTGTAATGCGGAATTGTAATTTAGGATGAGTCAGCAAAAGGGCGACGGGCGTCGTGTACAACGAGTAGAACGTGAAATACAGATGACTGTAGCCCAGTATTTGATCTCTGGGTTTAGAACTCCGTTAAAAGGCATTGTTACCATTTCCAAAGTGATGATGCCAGGCGATCTGCGATCGGCCAAAGTTTATGTCAGTGTTTTAGGTGAAGAGTCTGACCAAAAACAGACCATTGAAGTGTTAAATAATAATTCTAAAGAAGTTCAACACTATATTGCGCAACAATTGAAAATGCGTTTTTGTCCCACCCTTAAATTTTATCATGATCACACAACCGAACAGGTGTTAAAGATTGATAATATTTTGAATGCTCTGAAAAACGAAAAAAAAGAAGAAAATTAAAATTTAATGAAAACTTATCATGGGCTTTTACTTTTATATAAAGAAAAGGGTTATTCCAGTCATGATTTGGTTGCTAAAGTTCGAAGACTTTTAAACACTAAAGAAGTTGGGCATGCTGGCACGTTGGACCCTTTGGCTGAAGGATTGATGTGTTTGCTTATTGGTGAAGGAACAAAATTAAGTTCGTATATTTTAGAGCAAAACAAAGAATACATCGCGGAATTGGAACTGGGTAAACGCACCGATTCTTTTGATATCACCGGTACTATCGTTTCTGAAACGCCGGTGGAAGTAGATTCAAAAAAAATCACCGAAGAAGTTTTAAAATTGAAAGGAAGTTTTGATTGGCCTGTTCCGATATTTTCCGCGGTTAAAGTAAACGGCGAAAAATTATATAACTTGGCCCGAAAAAAACGCAGAGAAAACGAGGCTGCGGAATCAGGGAATTCCGAAGAGCATGAGCCCAAGGCTCCGCCTGTTATACCGATTAAAAATATGACCTTTTTTGAGGTTGAATTGGTAAAAGTGGAAAGCCCGAAAGTGACGGTGAGATTGTTTTGTTCTAAAGGCTCCTACGTAAGAACTTGGATTAGTCAGTTGGGTGAAAGCCTAAGATGTGGCGCCACAATGACAGCATTGGTTCGTACCAAGTCGCTGCCATTTAGTTTAAAGCAGGCTCTAAAATTAGAGCAAATGCAGGCATTGGTGGCTCAAGAGAAGGATTTGCCTAATTATATACCAATGAACCAATGTTTAGGATCTGTGCCTAATGTGAAGGTCCAAGGAGCCAGTTTAAGCCTTATGCTGAACGGTCAAATCTCTAACGATCTAAAAACACAGCTTATTTCAATTGTAGACCCGGAAAACACTGAGCTCATAAAAGTAGTTTCGACAAAAAATGAGGATTTGGTGGCTTTGATTGGTTTCGAAAAAAATGTCGGCTTTAAAATTAAAAGAGTATTTCGTTATTGACCAGAAGCACCATCTAATTGTATCTATTTGTTCTTATTTAGGTTTTGCTCGGTTTTTCGACCGCCAAACGAAGAACTTGGCTTGGCCTCAACATCCAGCGCTGAGCAGCTGATACAGCTAAAAAGCGCTGACCAACTTTCAAAGCAAACGCTTTGATTTAAGGAGTAAAAATGGCAATGACAAAGAATCAAACAGAAGAAATCGTTAAAAAATTTCGTCGTTCTGAATTGGACACGGGAAGTTCTGAAGTTCAAGTGGCTTTATTGACAGCAAGAATTAACGAATTAACAACTCATTTCACAACTCATAAAAAAGATTTTCATGGTCGTCGTGGTTTAGTTAAAGCTGTTAACTTACGAAGAAACCTATTAGACTATTTGAAAAGCAAAGATCTAAAGAAATACGAAACTCTTATTAAAGAACTAGAAATCCGTAAGTAATTTTTTTGGTCAATTTTCTCAAAGGTGAATAAA